>JBEPXG010000008.1:0-15192 GCA_041642015.1 Halanaerobiales bacterium | reverse complement strand
GTTGTAGCTGCTATTCAAGAATTTTTTGGTAGTAGTCAGTTATCTCAATTTATGGATCAAACTAATCCAATGTCTGAATTGACTCATAAAAGAAGGTTAAGTGCATTAGGACCAGGTGGTTTAAGTTGAGACAGAGCTGGTTTTGATGTTCGTGATGTTCACCATTCTCATTATGGTAGAATTTGTCCTATTGAGACTCCTGAAGGTCCTAACATTGGACTAATAGGTGCATTAGGTACTTATGCTATGACTAATGAATATGGATTTATTATGACTCCATATAGGAAAATAGAAAATGGTAAAACAACAGGTGATATAGATTACTTAACCGCAGATGAAGAAGATCAAAATATTGTTGCCCAGGCAAATACAAAGTTAGATGATGAAGGAAATCTAGTTAATGATGAAGTTGTTGCTAGACACAGGGGTGATATTCTAGAGGTATCTCCTGAAGAAGTTGATTATATGGATGTTTCTACAAAGCAACTTGTAGGAGTATCAGCTGCAATGATTCCATTTTTAGAAAATGATGATGCTAACCGTGCATTAATGGGTGCCAATATGCAGAGACAGGCAGTACCATTACTTAAAACAGATGCTCCTATAGTAGCAACCGGTATGGAACATAAAGCTGCTAAGGATTCTGGATTAGTAGTTGTTGCAAACAAAAGTGGTACAGTCACGAAAGTTACTTCTAGAAAAATAGTTATAGAAGATAAAGAAGGAAATCTTGATCATTATAGATTGATGAAATTTAAAAGATCTAATCAAGGTTCTTGTATGAATCAAACACCTATTGTTAATGAAGGTGATGAAATAGAAGAAGGAGATATAATTGCTGATGGACCCTCTACTGATCAAGGTGAAATGGCATTAGGAAGAAATGCATTAATAGCATTTATGCCTTGGGAAGGTTATAACTATGAGGATGCAATTTTAATCAGTGAAAAATTAGTAAAAGAAGATCATTTCACTTCTGTTCATATAGAAGAACATGAAGCAGAAGCTCGAGATACAAAATTAGGTCCTGAAGAAATTACTAGAGATATACCTAATGTTAGTGAAAATTCCTTAAAAGATTTAGATGATAGAGGAATTATTCGTGTAGGTGCTGAGGTTAAAGAAGGTGACATTCTAGTTGGTAAAGTAACTCCAAAAGGTGAAACCGAACTTTCTGCTGAAGAAAGATTACTAAGAGCAATTTTTGGAGAAAAAGCTAGAGAAGTTAGAGATACATCTTTAAAAGTACCACATGGAGAAGAAGGTATAGTTGTAGATGTAAAAGTATTTTCAAGAGAAAATGGCGATGAATTAAAACCTGGTGTTAATAAGTTAGTAAGGGTATACATCGCTAATAAAAGAAAAATTGCTGTTGGAGATAAATTTGCAGGGCGTCATGGTAACAAAGGTGTTATTTCAAGAATATTACCTGAAGAGGATATGCCTTTCTTAGAAAATGGTGAACCAGTTGAGATTGTATTAAATCCTTTAGGTGTTCCATCTCGTATGAATATTGGTCAGGTATTAGAGACACACCTTGGTATGGCTGCAAAAGCATTAGGACTTCATGTAGAAACTCCAGTTTTTAATGGTGCATTAGAGGAAGAAGTAGAAGAATTTCTCGAAAAAGCTGGTTATAATAGAAATGGAAAAATGACATTATATGATGGTAGAACAGGAAAACCTTTTGATCATGATATAACTGTGGGTTATATGTATATACTTAAATTACATCACTTAGTTGATGATAAAATTCATGCTCGTTCTACTGGTCCTTATTCATTGGTTACACAACAACCATTGGGTGGTAAAGCACAGTTTGGTGGCCAGAGATTCGGTGAAATGGAGGTATGGGCTCTTGAAGCTTATGGAGCTGCCTATAGTTTACAGGAAATGCTTACAGTAAAATCAGATGATGTTATCGGAAGAGTAAAAACTTATGAAGCAATTGTAAAAGGTGAAGAAGTTCCACCACCGGGTGTACCTGAATCATTCAAAGTATTAATTAAGGAAATGCAAAGTTTAGGTTTAGATGCCCGTGTATTTGTAGAAGAAGATGATGAAATGGAATTAGAAGAAGAAGGATCTGAAGTAAGTGAAACAGCTAAAAAACTTGGCTTAGATACAGATCTGCAGTTATCAAGACCAAATGAAGGATAATAAAATCAACAAAATAGGAGGGGGAATGACCCTTGTCAAATATAAATAATTTCGATTCAATGCGGATCGGAGTTGCATCTCCTGAACAGATAAGAGAATGGTCTCGTGGAGAAGTAAAAAAACCTGAAACCATTAATTATAGGACACTTAAACCTGAAAAAGACGGACTATTTTGTGAAAAAATATTTGGACCTACCAAAGACTATGAGTGTCATTGTGGTAAATATAAAAGAGTAAGATATAAAGGTGTAGTATGTGATCGTTGTGGAGTAGAAGTTACTAGATCAAAAGTTAGAAGAGAAAGAATGGGCCACATTGAATTGGCTGCTCCTTGTACTCATATCTGGTTTTTTAAAGGTATTCCTAGTCGTTTAGGTTTAATAATGGATATGTCACCTAGGGCTTTGGAAAAAGTAATATATTTTGTTTCTTATATTGTAATTGAACCTGGTGATACTCCTTTAAGTGAGAGACAACTTCTTTCTGAGCAAGAATATAGAGAAGCTAGATCTAAATATGGTAATGATTTTGATGCACGTATGGGTGCTGAAGCGATTAAAGAATTACTGAGAAAAATTGACGTTAAAAAAGATGTTGAGGAATTGAAAAAAGAAGTTAAATCATCATCTGGTCAACGCAGAAGAAGAGCTGTTAGAAGGCTAGAAGTTATGGATGGTTTGATGAATTCTGGTTTAGAACCTGAATGGTTAGTTATGGATGTTATGCCTGTAATTCCACCAGATTTAAGACCAATGGTACAACTTGATGGTGGTAGGTTTGCAACATCTGACCTCAATGACTTATATAGAAGAGTAATTAATAGAAATAATAGATTAAAAAGATTACTTGATCTTGGAGCTCCTGAAATTATAATAAGAAACGAAAAAAGAATGCTACAAGAATCAGTAGATGCATTAATTGATAATGGTAGAAGAGGAAGACCTGTAACAGGAGCTGGAAACCGTCCTCTAAAATCTTTAAGTGATATGTTGAAAGGTAAACAGGGACGTTTCCGTCAAAACTTATTAGGAAAACGTGTTGATTATTCAGGTAGATCAGTAATCGTAGTTGGTCCTGAATTAAAAATGAATCAATGTGGTTTACCTAAAAAAATGGCATTAGAATTATTTAAACCTTTTGTTATGAAAGGTTTAGTTGATAAAGAGTATGCACATAATATTAAAAATGCTAAAAAAATGGTTGAAAAGGTTGATGATCGAGTTTGGGGTATTTTAGAAGAAGTTATTAAAGGTCATCCTGTATTATTAAATAGAGCTCCAACTCTACACAGATTAGGTATTCAAGCTTTTGAACCTGTATTGGTTGAAGGTAAAGCTATTAAATTACATCCATTGGTATGTCCAGCATATAATGCTGACTTTGATGGTGACCAAATGGCAGTACATTTACCTTTATCTGAAGAAGCTAAAACTGAAGCAAGAACTCTTATGCTTTCAACCACAAACTTACTTACTCCTGCTGATGGTAATCCTATAACAGTACCAACACAGGATATGGTATTAGGTATATATTATCTAACAACGCTAAAAGATGGTATAAAAGGAGAAGGTAAAATATTCTCTAATCCATCTGAGGCAATAAAAGCATATGATACAGATAAAATTTATTTACAAGCAAAAATTAAATTAAGAATTGATGGAAAAATTATAGATACAACAGCAGGACGTTTAATCTTCAATGAAGCTTTACCTGAAGAGATGGGCTATATTAATAAAAGATTAGGTAAAAGTGATTTAGGAGATTTAATTTCTGAGTTATATAATAAGTTTGGTGAACAAGAAACTGTAAAAGCACTTGATAATATTAAATCTCTTGGATATGATTTCGCTACACGTTCAGGTATCAGTATTGCTGTAACTGATGCTGCAATTCCAGAAGAGAAATTTGATATTTTACAAAATGCTGATCAAGAAGTGGATAAAATTGAAGAACATTTCAATAGAGGCGCAATAACCGAAGATGAAAGATATCACAGAGTTATAGATATCTGGGGTAAGGCTAAAGATGATGTAACTAATGCATTGTTAAATCACTTAGATGAAGAAAACAACATCTATATAATGGCTACTTCAGGTGCTCGTGGTAATACCTCACAGATTTCACAGCTTGCAGGTATGCGTGGTCTAATGGCAGATCCATCAGGACGTATTATTGATCTACCTATTAGATCAAGTTTTAGAGAAGGATTATCAGTGTTAGAGTTCTTCCTATCATCTCACGGTGCTCGTAAAGGTTTAGCAGATACTGCGTTAAGAACTGCTGACTCTGGATATTTAACAAGAAGATTGGTAGATGTTTCTCAGGATGTAATTGTAAATGAAGAAGATTGTGGAACTGAAAGAGGAATTTATGTTGAAACAATTGGAGATAAAAATAGTCCTGTAGAACCATTAAGAGAAAGAATTTACGGTCGTTTTGCTGCAGAAGATTTAAAACACCCTAAAACTGGTGAATTAATTTTAGAGAAAAATAAAATGATTAAGCATGACGCAATAGATATAATTGAGGAAGCAAATATTGAAGAAGTTAAAATTAGATCTGTAATCACTTGTGAATCTGAACATGGTGTATGTAGTAAATGTTATGGACGTAATTTAGCTACAAAAGAAAAAGTAAATATTGGTGAATCAATTGGTATTGTAGCTGCTCAGTCAATCGGTGAACCAGGTACTCAGTTAACAATGCGTACATTCCACACCGGTGGAGTTGCTGGAGATGATATTACTCAAGGTCTTCCAAGAGTTGAAGAACTATTTGAAGGTAGAACTCCTAAAGGACATGCAATCATGACAGAAAAAGAAGGTAAAGTTAAAATTACTCAAAAACGTAACTCTAAAAGAATTGTCGTAACAAGTGATGATGGAAAGAAAAAGACATATAAAATTCCATATGGATCAAAGTTAATTGTTGAAGAGGGTGAATATGTTGAACCTGGAGATAAATTAACTGAGGGTCCATTAGATCCAAGTATAATGCTTAGAGTTAGAGGAGAATCTGCGGTTCAAAACTATTTATTAGAAGAAGTACAAAATGTTTATAGATCTCAAGGTGTTGAGATCAATGATAAACACATTGAAGTAATAATAAGACAAATGATGAAAAGAGTTAAAATAAATGATTCTGGAGATACTGATCTTCTTACAGGTAGTTTAGTTACAAAACATGACTTTAAAGAAACAAATAAAGAAGTGAAAGCAAATGGTGGAAAACCTGCAAAAGCTATACCACAAATACTCGGTATAACTAAGGCATCATTAGCTACTGAAAGCTTCTTATCTGCTGCTTCATTCCAGGAAACAACTAGAGTTTTAACTGAAGCTGCTCTAGAAGGAAAAATTGATAGATTAAGAGGTTTAAAAGAAAATGTTATAATCGGTCAGTTAATTCCAGCTGGTACTGGTATGAGAAAATATAGAAAAGATGATAAAGTAGGAGAAAATGTTACAGATGTAACACAAATTTTAGAACAAATAGATGAAGATTAGATAATTATTAATTTAGTATTGACAACACATATCAAAGGTGTTAAAATACACTAGTGTGTGCAGTTAAGTATATATACAATATCTAAAATTATTATAAATAAATCATAAGTATTTTAGCAGAGAACAGCATTGAAAAAGATGCTGGTTCTCTGCTGCATAACTGAAATTACTGGAAGGAGGTGGGTTTTGTGCCAACAATTAATCAGCTTATTCGTAAAGGTCGCAAAAAGACTAAAAAGAAAAAGAATGCTCCTGCATTAGAAGGATCACCACAGAAAAGAGGAGTATGTACTAGAGTTTATACTGCGACTCCTAAGAAACCAAACTCAGCTTTAAGAAAAGTTGCCCGTGTACGTTTAACCAATGGAAAAGAGGTGACCTGTTACATACCTGGAGAAGGTCATAATTTACAGGAACACTCTGTAGTACTAGTTAGAGGTGGACGTGTAAAAGATTTACCAGGTGTTAGATATCATATTGTTAGAGGTACTTTAGATACAGCAGGTGTTGAGGAACGTAGACAAGGACGTTCAAAATATGGAGTTAAAAAACCTAGTTAATATCTTTAATTTATATAGATATTCTTATCAAGTTTAAAGGGGGGAATTCCGTGCGTAAAAATAGAGCCGAAAGACGTGAAGTCAAACCTGATTCAGTATATAATAGCGTATTGGTTAACCGTTTCATCAATAAAATTATGTTAGATGGTAAAAAAAGCCTTGCAGAATCATTATTATATGATGCAATGGATTTATTAAAAGAAGAAACTGGTGAGGAACCAATAACTGTATTACAGGAAGCATTAAATAATGTAATGCCTACTTTAGAAGTTAAATCCCGCCGTATTGGTGGTTCAAACTATCAGGTTCCAGTAGAAGTTTCAGATTACAGAAGAAGATCTCTAGCTATTCGCTGGATAGTTGAAGATGCTAGAAATCGTAATGAAAGAACTATGAAAGAAAGAATAACTAAAGCTTTATTAGAGGCTTATAACAATTCTGGTGGAGCTGTTCGTAAAAAAGAAGAAGTACACAGAATGGCTGAAGCTAATAGAGCATTTGCACATTATGGATGGTAATATAAATAGGACTTATAATTTTTACAATTTTAAGAAGGGGGGAGAATGATGGCCCGACAATTTCCATTAGAAAAAACAAGAAATATAGGAATTATGGCTCATATAGATGCTGGTAAGACAACTACTACTGAACGTATTTTATATTATACCGGTAGAGTACACAAGATGGGTGAAACACACGATGGAGCATCTGTCATGGATTGGATGGAGCAAGAACAGGAAAGAGGTATTACAATAACCTCTGCTGCAACCACCGCTAAGTGGCGAGATCATCGTATTAATATTATAGACACGCCCGGGCATGTGGACTTTACAGTTGAGGTTGAAAGATCTCTTAGGGTATTAGATGGAGCAATAGCATTGTTTTGTTCAGTCGGTGGAGTTGAACCCCAATCAGAAACTGTCTGGAGACAGGCTGATAAATATGGTGTACCACGTATCGCGTTTGTAAACAAGATGGACCGTATGGGTGCTGATTATTTCCGAGTAATAGATATGATGAAAAAGAGACTGGGTGCTAACGCAGTTCCAGTGCAATTACCAATAGGTAGTGAAGATAAATTTGAAGGTGTAGTAGATCTTATAGAGATGAATGCAATAGTATATGAAGATGAACTTGGTGTTAATTTTGATAGAGTTGAAATTCCTGAAGAATATAAAGAACAAGCAGAAGAATATAGAGAGAACTTATTAGAAGCATTATCTGAATATGATGATGAGTTAATGCTAAAATATATTGAAGATGAAGAAATCACAACTGACGATATCATGGAAGCATTAAGAAAAGCTGTAATTAATGTTAATTTAATTCCGGTTTTATGTGGATCCGCATTTAAAAACAAAGGTGTTCAGATGTTACTTGATGCTATCATAGATTATATGCCATCACCATTGGATGTTCCACCTGTAGAGGGTGAAAATCCAGATAGTGGTGAAATAGAAGTTAGAGAAGCTTCTGATGATGAACCATTTTCTGCATTGGCATTTAAGATAATGACAGATCCATATGTAGGAAAATTAGCGTTCTTTAGAGCATATTCCGGAGTATTAGAAGCTGGTTCATATATATATAATTCAACTAGTGAAAAACGAGAAAGAATAGGTAGAATATTACAGATGCATGCTAATCATAGAGAAGAAAGAGAGGCAGTATATGCTGGTGATTTAGCTGCTGCTGTAGGATTAAAAAATACAAGTACAGGTGATACACTCTGTGAAGCAGATCATCCGATTATATTAGAATCAATGGAATTTCCAGAACCAGTTATATCTGTTGCGATTGAACCTAAAAGTAAGGCAGACCAAGATAAATTATCTCAGTCACTGCTTAAATTAGCAGAAGAAGATCCAACATTCCAGGTAAAATCTGATGAAGAAACTGGACAAACCATTATTAAAGGTATGGGTGAACTTCATTTAGAAGTAATCGTTGATAGATTATTAAGAGAATTCAAAGTTGATGCTAATATTGGTAAACCTCGTGTAGCTTATCGTGAAACTATTACACGTAAGGTTGAAGGAGTAGAAGGTAAATTTATTAGACAGTCCGGTGGACGTGGACAATACGGTCATGTAATCTTAGATATGGAGCCTCAAGAAGAAGGTGGAGGTTTTGTATTTGAAGATAAAATTACCGGAGGAGCAATTCCTAGAGATTATATTGGTCCAGTTGAAGATGGTATTGAAGAAGCAATGGAAAATGGAATACAAGCTGGTTATCCAGTAGTTGATGTTAAAGTAACATTAAAAGATGGTAGTTTCCATGAAGTTGACTCTTCAGAAATGGCATTTAAAATTGCTGGTTCAATGGCATTTAGAGAAGCTGCAAAAAGAGCAAGACCTGTAATTTTAGAACCAGTTATGGAAGTAGAGGTTGTTGTACCTGAAGACTATATGGGTGATGTTATAGGTGACCTTAATGGTCGTAGAGGTAAAATTGAAGGAATGGAAAGAAGAGCAAATGCTCAAGTAGTAAATGCTTATGTTCCACTTTCTGAAATGTTTGGTTATGCAACTGACTTACGTTCTAAAACACAGGGGAGAGCTACTTATACAATGCAGTTCTCACATTATGAAAAAACACCTAAGAGTGTAGCCAAAGAAATTCTTGGTGAATAAATAAGAAAAAACTGTTAAAAGGAGAGATGAATATAATGGCTAAGCAAAAATTTGAAAGAACAAAACCACATCTTAATATTGGTACAATAGGACACGTTGATCATGGTAAGACAACATTAACAGCAGCAATCACATCAGTATTAGCAAACTATGGTGGTGCAGAAGTAAGAGACTTTGCATCAATTGACAACGCTCCAGAAGAAAAGGAAAGAGGAATCACAATAGCAACATCACACGTTGAGTATGAGACAGAAAAAAGACATTATGCTCACGTAGATTGTCCAGGTCACGCTGACTATGTTAAGAACATGATAACAGGTGCAGCACAGATGGATGGAGCGATATTGGTAGTATCTGCAGCAGATGGTCCAATGCCACAGACAAGAGAGCACATATTATTAGCTCGTCAGGTAGGCGTACCATCAATAGTAGTATTTTTAAACAAAGCAGATATGGTAGAAGACGAAGAGTTAATTGAATTAGTAGAGATGGAAGTAAGAGATTTACTTAACGAATATGACTTCCCAGGAGACGATGTACCAGTAATAGTAGGATCAGCATTAAAAGCATTAGAGAATGCAGATCCAGAAGGACCTTGGGGACAAAAGATAATAGAGTTAATGGCAGCAGTAGATGACTATATACCAGAACCTGAAAGAGATAGTGACCAACCATTCCTAATGCCTATAGAGGATATATTCTCAATTAAGGGCCGTGGAACAGTAGCAACAGGTAGAGTTGACAGAGGAACATTACATCCACAGGATGAGGTAGAAATAGTAGGAATCAAAGATACAACAAGTACAGTAGTAACCGGTGTAGAGATGTTTAGAAAGTTATTAGATGAGGCAGTAGCCGGAGATAATATAGGAGCATTATTAAGAGGTGTAAAAAGAGAAGATATCGAAAGAGGTCAGGTATTAGCAGAGCCTGGAAGTATTACACCACATACAAAGTTTAAGGCAGAGGTATATGTATTATCAAAAGATGAGGGTGGAAGACACACACCATTTTTTGATGGATATAGACCACAATTTTATTTCAGAACAACAGATGTAACAGGTAGTATTCATCTACCAGAAGGAGTAGAGATGGTAATGCCTGGAGACAATATAGAGATGGATGCAGAGTTAATCACTCCAATCGCGATGGAAGAAGGACTAAGATTTGCGATTCGTGAAGGTGGCCACACTGTAGCTTCTGGTGTTGTAACTGAAATAGTTGAGTAATTAAAGCTTACTTAAATTAAACATTTTATTATATATAAAAGCATGTGCCGTGTGCACATGCTTTTAAAACTTATTGACTTTTCAACATATATATGATAAAGTAATTAAGGCTGTAATTATAAGAAAATAATTCAATTTATTATAGAAAAAAGTTCTAATAATGGTCGACTGAGGGGGTGGCACCATGCGTGAAAAAATTAAATTAGAATGTACAGAATGTAAAAACAGAAACTACACCACCACGAAAAACAAACAGAAAATGCGTGGTAGATTGGAAATGAAAAAGTATTGTAAACATTGTAAAGAACATACATTACATCGTGAGACAAAATAAATAGACTGTTTTAATAAACTATTATAATAAGGACGTGATTTCCATGGCCAAAAAATTAGGTTTCTTTGGTAAGATAGGAAATTTCTTAAAAAAGGTTAAGTTAGAATTAAAAAAAGTTAACTGGCCTTCTCGTAAAGATCTTCAATCCTATACAATTGTTGTTTTAATAACAGTTGTAGTATTGATTGCTTTCATTGGAGTTATTGATTTAGCATTATCAAATATTATTACACCACTTATAATGTAATTAAGGAGGTGAGGATCCTGTTAGTTTAGGGTCCTTAAAATTATGGAAGATAAAATTCTATGGTATGTAGTACATACCTACTCAGGCCATGAAAAAAAAGTAAAGGCCAATTTAGAAAAAAGAATAGAAAGCATTGGAATGGAAGATAAGATCAAAGAAATTCTTGTCCCTACTGAAGAAAAAGTTAGAAAAACAAGAGGAAAGAAAAAAGTAGTTGATAAAAAAATCTTTCCAGGTTATATTTTAGTAAGGATGCTAATGAATGATAAGACTTGGTATGTTGTAAGAAACACACCAGGTGTTACTGGTTTTGTTAGTAGTGGTACTAAGCCACTTCCATTACAAAAGGCAGAAATAGATCATATCTTATCAGGTATGGGTCTAAACAAACAAGAGATAACTATTGATTTTGAAGTTGGAGATAAAGTTATGGTTACTGATGGTCCTTTTGAAGAATTCATTGGAATTGTTCAAGAGATTCATCCCCAACAACAAAAAGTTAAAGTTATGGTATCAATGTTTGGTAGGGAAACTCCTGTTGAACTTGATTTTGATCAGGTTGAACCAGAGTAAATACATTTATGATTTAAGAAAGGAGGAATAATGTCATGGCAAAAAAAGTTATAGGTAACATAAAATTACAGATTCCTGGTGGTCAAGCAAATCCAGCACCTCCGGTAGGTCCAGCATTAGGACAACATGGTGTAAATATTATGGATTTCTGTAAAGCTTTTAATGCAAAAACTTCTGATAAACAGGGTACTATTATTCCTGTAGAAATAACTGTATATGCAGACAGATCATTTGACTTTATTACTAAAACTCCACCTGCTTCTGTACTATTAAAACAAGCAGCTGGAATCGAAACTGCTTCTGGAGAACCAAATGTAGAAAAGGTTGCAACAGTAAGTAAAGACGCTGTAAGAGAAATTGCTGAAACTAAAATGAAGGACTTGAATGCAGGTAGTGTTGAAGCTGCAATGAGTATGATCGAAGGTACAGCCCGCAGTATGGGTATTTTAGTAGAGTAAAGACGTTAAATAAGTGGGAGGTTAATACCGTTAATACCACAAAGGAGGAGATTTTATGGCAAATTTAAGTAAAAGATATCAAGAAGCTTTAGAAAAAGTTGATAGAAGTAAATTTTATGAAGCACAAGATGCAATTGAATTAGTAAAAAACTTAGCCAGTGCTAATTTTGATGAGACTGTTGAATTTTCTGCTAAGTTAGGAGTTAATCCTAAGCATGCTGACCAAAACATTAGAGGTACTTTAGTACTTCCTAAAGGTACAGGTCAGGAAGTTAAAATAGCAGTATTTGCAAAAGGTGAAAAAGCTCGTGAAGCTGAAGAAGCAGGAGCTGACTTTGTTGGTCAAGACGATTTAGCTGAAAAAATTAATGATGGTTGGTTAGATTTTGACCTTGCAATTGCTACTCCAGATATGATGGGTGTTGTTGGTCCATTGGGTCGTATTTTAGGTCCTAAAGGGTTAATGCCTAATCCTAAAGCTGGAACAGTTACTTTTGATTTGGCAGAATCAATTGAAGAATTTAAAGCTGGTAAGTTAGAATATAGAGTTGATAGTGATGGAAACATGCATCTACCATTAGGTAAAGCATCTTTTGAAGCTAACGACTTAGTTGAAAACTTCAAAAAAGTAATGGATGTATTAATGATTGAAAGACCTGCATCTGCTAAGGGTAAGTATTTTAAATCAATAACTTTATCATCTACAATGAGCCCTGGTGTAAAAATAGATGTAACTAATGCTTTAAAATTAATTGGTAGATAAATTGTTGACATAGCCGTTAAAGTTATGTTATGCTTGTTTTGGTAAAAACAAAATATAGTCTAACCATAGATAGTGGGAGCCAACAAATTGGCTTAAATATTCCCGCCGAGGTTATTTATTAAATATATCAATAGTATCAACTTACTATTGCTTACTTTAAAAAATCTCCTGCCTATCTATGGCAGGTTTTTTTAATCTTAGACTATTTATTTTATTGGAACAGGTAAATTTACAGGGAGGTGAGTTTATATAGATGGCTAGACCTGATAAAGAAGCAGCTGTAAAAGAACTGCAAGATAAGTTTGGTAAGGCAAAGTCCCTAGTTATAACAGATTACATCGGTTTGAATGTAGCTGAAATGACTGAACTAAGAGCAAAATTGAGGGAAGCTGGAGTTGATTACAAAGTTGTAAAAAATACTTTAGCTAAAATTGCTGCAAATAATTCTGATCTTTCTGAGATTAATGAGTTATTCAGCGGACCTACTGCCATCGCTTTTGGTATTGAAGATGTAGTATCACCTGCGAAAATACTTGATGAATTTGCAGAAGATCATGAAGTATTAGAAATTAAAGGTGGATTTTTAAATGGTGAAGTGATTAGCAAAGAAAAAGTTGAATCATTAGCTAAAATTCCATCTAGGGAGGAATTACTGGCAAAAGCATTTGCAAGTATGAAATCTCCTATAACTGGTTTGGTAAATGTATTAAGTGGTAACATGAGAAACTTGGTAAGTGTATTAAGTCAAATTAAAGATCAAAAGGAATAAAAATTTTAAGGAGGAACAAAAATGAATAAAGAAGAAATTATGGAAGCTATTGAAAATATGTCTGTTTTAGAACTTGCTGAATTAGTAGAAGAATTAGAAGAAAAGTTTGGTGTTAGCGCTGCAGCTCCTGTAGCAGCTGTTGCTGGTGGAGCTCAAGGTGGCGGAGAAGCAGAAGAACAAACTGAATTTGATGTTTACTTAGAAAGTATTGGTGGAAAGAAAATTCAGGTAATTAAAGCTGTAAGAGAAGTAACAGGTTTAGGCTTAAAAGAAGCTAAAGCTGTTGTTGATGACGCACCTCAAAATGTAAAAGAAGGCTTAAGTAAAGAAGAAGCTGAAAAAATGAAAGAAGCTCTTGAAGAAGCTGGAGCTACTGTAACACTTAAGTAATCTAATTTTTAAATTAAATATGTTTTTGAAAGTGCCCTTTTTAGGGCACTTTTTAGCATATAATTATACATAAAATAGTATTTTAATTTTCTTGACAAAGATGATGTTCTGTGATAACATTACTTATTGTCGATATCTTTTCATAAAATGGCATAAAATATGCATATGATTTATAGTTAAAATGACTATAAACGGACTAATAACAAGCATTTATATATTATATTTTTTTAATAATAATAGATATAATAATTAAATTATCAAACATTTAAGTGAGGGCGTCTTACTTAAATGTTATATTTATAAATATAAGCATTTCTTGGGGGTGCAATGATGTCAACAGCGAGAGACAGGTATAGTTTTGCTAAAATTGATGACGCAATAGAATTACCAAACCTAATTCACACACAGTTGAATTCTTATAAGTGGTTTTTAGAACAAGGATTAAAAGAAGTGTTTGAAGAAATCTCACCAATTGAAGATTTTTCGGAGAATTTAGTTTTAGAATTTGTTGATTATCATCTTGAAGATCCTGAACATACTGTAGAAGATTGTAGGGATAGAGATGATACATATTCTGCTCCATTACAGGTTAAGGTCAGATTGATTAATAAAGAAACTGGCGAAGTAAAGGAGCAAGAAGTCTTTATGGGTGATTTCCCATTAATGACAGACAAAGGTACCTTTATTATTAATGGTGCTGAAAGAGTTATTGTAAATCAACTTATACGTTCTTCAGGTGTATATTTTGATGATGAACGTACCAAAGATGGCCGTCGTTTAATAAATGGTAGTATTATTCCAAACAGAGGTGCTTGGATAGAATTCGAATATGATAAGAAAAGGATCATTTCTGTAAGAGTGGATAGAAAAAGGAAGATGCCCTCTACAATTTTATTTAGAGCATTAGGTTATGGATCAGATGAAGAATTAATTGAACTACTTGGAGATTCAAAAGTTATATTAGATACTTTAGACCGTGATTCAACCGATTCACAAGATGAAGCTTTAATTGACTTATATAAAAAATTAAGACCGGGAGAACCACCAACTTTAGAAAGTGCAAAGAATTTAATAGATTCATTATTCTTTGACCCAAAAAGATATGATTTAGCTGCAGTTGGTAGATATAAGTTAAACAAAAAACTTGGTTTAGATGTAGATAAAGATAAAAGATATATAGATGAAAGAGATATTATTGAGACTGTAAGATATATGGTTAAATTAGTATATGAAGAACCAGATGCATATATAGATGATATTGATCATCTTGGAAATAGAAGATTAAAAACTGTTGGAGAACTACTACAAAATCAATTTAGAATTGGTTTATCTAGAATGGAAAGAGTAGTTAAAGAAAGAATGACTATTCAGGATATTGATGTAGTTACTCCACAGGCACTTATGAACACAAGACCTGTTGTAGCTGCTATTCAAGAATTTTTTGGTAGTAGTCAGTTATCTCAATTTATGGATCAAACTAATCCAATGTCTGAATTGACTCATAAAAGAAGGTTAAGTGCATTAGGACCAGGTGGTTTAAGTAGAGAAAGAGCTGGTTTTGATGTTC
>JBEPXG010000007.1:0-15730 GCA_041642015.1 Halanaerobiales bacterium | reverse complement strand
ATATCTTCCATTGGAATTACTTGTGAGTAACCACCACCTGCTGCACCACCTTTAATACCCATTGTAGGTCCTAGGGATGGTTCTCTGATTGCAATCATTGCGTTTTTACCTCTTTGGTTTAAGGCTTGACCTAAACCTACTGTGGTTGTTGTTTTACCTTCTCCAGCTGGAGTAGGTGTGATTGCAGTTGTTAAGACTAATTTACTGTCTTTATTAGACTGTAATCTTTGATAGGTCTCAAACTTAATCTTTGCTTTGTACTTACCATACATCTCTAAGTCATCTTCACTTAATCCAATCTTTTTAGCTACATCAACTATTGGTTCCATCGTAGCTTCTTGTGCTATTTGAATATCACTTTTCATTTTTAAAATCATCTCCTTTTATATGTTTTGTTGTAAAAAATTAATAAATACCTGAATATTTTTTTTGTATAACAGACGAATATACATAATTTATCATCGTAATGTAATCAAATACAGGAAGTTGAGTGGCCTGTTGTACTGCTTTAGAATATGGGGGTAACACACTACATTCAAGTAATATTGCTCCAATATCACCTTCTGTTTTTACCATATCTTTAGCTGACATAACAACTTCTTTTTCTATCTTATCCGGATCTAAAACACCCACTTCTTCAATAATTGATTTATTAAACTCTTTTTTGTCTTCTAAACCCTCAATAATTATAGGGGTTGAACTTTCAATTCCTACTTCTTTTAATAATTTATTATCATTTAATGATTTAGAATTAGCAGATATAATACCAACTTTCTTATCTTTACCAATTATATTTGATATAAATGGTACCTGTAACATACTAGATAAAAATACCGGAATATTTAAATCTTTTACTAACTGTTGCTGATAAATTGCCATGAAACCACAATCACCAGTAATTGCTTTGACACCTTGGCTTTCTAATCTTTCAGCTGCTTCTTTTAATTTATCATAAGCAGATTTATCTTTACTAAATATTCTCTTTACAGTAAGATCTTCTACAGTTTCATAACGAACTGGAAAATCATATGTAGATGCATTTCCAACATCTCCAGGTATAAAAGGGGTATAGGTATCAAGCATTAAAATTCCTATTGCTTCTCCATAACTGACCTGTCCTTTATTTGCTTTATATATCATTTAACCCCTCCCATTAATTAAATAACAGGGGCTGATCACAGCCCCTGTATTTAATTCATTTTTTGATCTGATTACTCAGCATACATCTCTTCTGCAGCTTTAATTTCAGATTGAAGTTTTTCTAATATAGCTGCACCTTCTTCTCCTACATCTTCTTTATATGATTCCCAAACAGTTCTAGCTCTTTCAGCAAAAGCTGCTCTTTCTTCTTCAGTTAACTTAATTACTTCAAGAGAAGGTTTATCTTCTAACATCATTTCAAGTCTTTTTGAATTTAATTCTTCTTGTACTTCAAAGATGTAATCTGTCATACCTCTAGAAGTTTCAACTATCATTTCTTGATACTCTTCAGGTAAGTTATTAAAGAAGTTTTGGTTAATAATAACTCCTGTAATAAATGGAACCTGTTTTGCTTCAATTAAATATTCTTGTTGTTCATAAAATTTCATTTCTTGAGTTGCAAAATATGGTTGAACCTGAGCATCAATCATGTTTAACTGTAATGAACTGTAAATTTCAGAATATGCTAAACGAACAGCATTTGCACCATAAGCTTTATAGTTTTCAATTAAGATTGGATCTCCCATAACCCTAATTTTAACGCCTTCAAAGTCTTTTGGTTCTCTTATAGGCTTATTAGCTGTCCATACCTGCCAACCTTCGTGGAATACTTGTAATAATTTTAATCCTTTGTCATTATAAATACCAGATAGATCTTGATAAATTGCTTCACTATTTTCCATTACATGTTTATTTACTTGAAGGTTATCTGACCATAGATAATGTAGTGAAAACATACCAGCTTCTGGAATAGTTGTTGCAAACCAACTAGGTGTTGAGAATGAAAATTCTAATACACCATTAATGGTTTGTTCTGAGATATCTCCACTTGTACCTAATGTACCATAAGGATAGATATCAATATTGACTTTACCATCAGATTTTTCTTCAATTCTTCTTTTAAATTCTTTAGCCCATTCATGCTGTACACTACCTTCTATTTCTTCTAAAGCAAACTTCCAGTTATAATCTTGTGCTTCTGCAGTTTGTAAGTTTACAGCACCAAATACCATTAAAGCAACTAAACTAAACACTACTATTTTATAAATATTTCTCATTTTAATTTATTTCCCCCTTTTTAGTATATGAAATTAAATGTTGGTACTACTTTCACTGGTAATTTCAATCTACTTATCAACCCCCCTCTTTAATAATTATACTAGCTCCTACTTTGATAAGTAATTTAAAGCACTTCTTACATGCATCTCAACACCTAATGATAATGTGTCTTCATCTATATTAAACTTAGGATGGTGATGAGCAAAATTTGTACCCTTTTCTTCATTTCCAGTTCCTATAAAATAGAATGTAGAAGGAACTTCATCAGAAAATTCCCCGAAATCTTCACCAGCAAGATTTGTATAATCTATGATATCACTTTTGTTTTCAAGAACTTCCTGAGCACTTTCATAAGCAAGTTCTACCATATCTTCATTATTATATACTGGAGGACTTTCTACTATATAATCTAATTCATATTTAGCTCTATGTGAATCACAAACATTTTTAATAATACGTTCAAATCTTTTTTTAGGTCTTTCATTTCCTCCAGGATTATCTCTATATAAATATCTGATTGTACCTCTTAACATTACTTCTTCAGGAATTATATTTGTTGCTGTACCTCCATTAATCTGACCAAACATAATTAATGTTGGTTTTAAAGGATCTATTTCCCTTGTTTGAATTGATTGTACATTTTGAATTACATTACTGGCTACTATAATAGGATCAATTGCATCATGTGGAGCAGAAGTATGACCACCTTGACCTTTGATTTTTAGTTCAAATTCATACAATCCCCCCATTACTGCGCCATGAGAAATAGCAATTTTACCACTTTCAATAGGAGACCAAAGATGTATACCAAAAGCTCCATCTACCTTGGGATTTTCTAATACATCTTCATTGATCATTCTACGAGCAGCCTCACCTTCTTCATTTGGTTGAAAAACAAACTTAATGTTGCCATTTATTTTATCTTTATGTTTTGAAAGTATTTTTGCAGCAACCATAAGCATTGAAGTATGGCCATCATGACCACAAGCATGCATTACACCTTCATTTTGTGACTTATATTCTACATCATTTTGTTCTTCTATTGGTAAGGCATCCATATCTGCTCTAAGCATTAATGTCTTACCCGGGTTATCTCCTTTTAAAAGTCCAATAACACCTGTTTCAGCAACATTTTCTTTGACCTCTAAACCTAAACCTTTTAGATAACTCGCAACTTTTTTAGAAGTTCTAAATTCTTTAAACCCCAGCTCAGGATGTTTATGTAAATCTCTCCTCAGCTCAATTAATTCATCATTATGTTCTTTAACCAATGCTTTTATATCCATATTGTAATCCTCCTATTAATAACCGTAAGCTAAATCTCTTAAGAACAATGCAACATCTGGGAAGAATATTAATAGTGCTGATACTAGTAATAACATAGCGATAAATACTGGTGTCTTTTTGATGACTTGAAAATATGGTCTTTTAAAGACCGCAATGGCAGTAAATATATCACACCCAAAGGGTGGAGTAGCTGAACCAATCGCTGCCTGTAATGTAACCATTGTACCAACTAATACTGGGTCAATACCTAGAGTTGTAACTACAGGTTTAAAGATTGGAGTAAGGATCATAATAACAACTATTGGATCAACAAACATACATCCAATAAAGAATGCCACTGCTATTACAAATAGTACCCAAGTCTGAGTTGGATTTGTACCTATTATTCCTGGTAAGATCTGCTGAGGTATTCTAGCTAATGATATCAACCATGAAAATGCTACCCCTGATCCTACTAATATAAATACAACCCCTGTTACTAATCCTGTTGATAATGCAATATCTTTTAAATCAGTAATTTTTAAATTTCTATAAATAAGTATTTCTACAAGTGCTGCATAAAAAACTGATGCTGCTGCAGCTTCTGTTGGACTGAAGAAACCAGAATAAATACCACCAATAATTATGGCTGGAAAACCAAAAGCAACTAATGCTTTTTTAGTAACTTTCCACCTTTCTGACCAACTAGCTTTTTCATGTGTAGGAATACCTTTCATTCTTGCATAAAAATAACTATATATAGCAAACATAAATAATATTAATAATCCTGGTCCTATACCTGCTATAAACAATTCGCCTATTGATGTTCCACTTACTACACCATAAACAATCATACCAATACTTGGTGGAATCAATAATGCGATATCACTTGAATTAATAATTAATGCCGTAGTAAATGAATCATCATAACCATCTCTTAATAAATAAGGTCTCATGGTTCCACCAATTGCTACCACTGTTGCCTGTGTAGAACCTGAAATTGCTCCAAAAAATGTACATGCTGCAGCAGTAGTAATTGCCATACCACCTTTTACATGCCCTACAAAAACTTTAACAAAATCAACCAACCTGTTTGACATTTCACCTGCTGACATAATATCAGCTGCTAATATAAACATTGGAACTGCTATTAGGGAAGCAGGTAAGATTCCAGCTATCATTTGCTGTACCAAAACAGTTGGACTAAATGCAGGAAAGTAAAAATGCATTATTACTAATGGTGCACTTAATAATGGTATCATCATTGGAAAACCTAAAAATAATAGAACTACCATAACTGTAACCATTAATGCCAACATCCGTCTCATCTCCTCAATTCTAATATTTATTAAACATCTCTCATTATTTATTTAGTCTATTAAAGATTTATCTTCACTCATTGCTGTTTCTAAGTCTTCATATTCTGATTGTTCTTCAAAAGAAATCCATACCTCATCTTCCATTATGTTTTTAATAAATGCAAGTGTATAATGAATATCTGTCATTAACAGTCCAATTGGTACCCATATCCAGATATAGAAAAGAGGTACTCTCATAACCGGACTCATCCTACCACTGGTAAATACATTAAATACATAGATAGCAGATAAGTAAGTAACATAATACATGATTATAGCTGTACCACCGGTCATTATATATGTTAGTATTTTTTTAATCTTCTTATTGGCAATATCAAAAAATGCTGACATTCTAATATGTCTTCCATTTCTTGCGGCATAACTAGTACCTAAAAATGTAATAATTACAATTAAAAACTCATTGATCTCTGTTGCAAAAGATAATCCTTGTCCAAAAAAGTTCCTTGATATTACATTAATTATTGTTAATGATGCCATGACCATTACACCATATGCTAAAATATATTCTTCAAATATTTTTACAATTCCATTAAGTTTATCTAAAAATTTCATGCTTTAAATCACCCCTCTAAAAGGTGTAAAGTTAACCACCTATTAATGTCATATTCTATTTTGTAAATAGTTTCCTTGGAAAATCTACAAAAGTTTCACAACCATCCTCAGTTACATAAAATGGTTCACTATTTTCAAAACCAAATTCATCTAACCAGATTCCGGGCATAAAATGGAATGTCATACCAGGTTTTAAAATTGTTTTATCTCCCGGTCTTAAACTTGCAGTATGTTCACCCCAATCTGGTGGATAGTTCAATCCGTATGAATATCCTACTCTAGATTCTTTTACAACTTTACTACCTGCAATAGATTCTCTCCATTTTTCTTCTACTTCTTCACATGTTATTCCAGGTTTAATAAAATCTAGTGTTTTGTTTAGACCATCTACAACAACCTTAGCTATATCAGATAGATCCTCAGGAGGATTACCAATATATAATGTTCTTGATAATGGTGCATGGTATTTATACTTACTACCAGCTAACTCTAATAAAACTACATCCCCTTTTTGATATTTGCGATCTGTCCATGTTAAATGTGCTGTTGATGTTCTTTCTGCTGAAGGCATTATTGGAGCAATTGCAGTATAATCTCCAGTAAATTCTTTAGTACCACTAATCTGTGCCTGATATACCTTACCGGCTGCATCTCCTTCACGAACTCCTTCATCAATTACATCAATAGCTGTTTGCATTGTTTTTTCTACAATTCTTGAAGCCATTTTCATATAATTTAGCTCTTGTTCACTTTTAATTTGTCTAACTAAAGGAACTAAACGATTAGCGTCTTTTATATTCGCATTTGGTAGATTGTTTTGTATTGAATTTAGAGCTCTAGGTGTAAAGTAATAATTATCCATCTCAACCCCTATATTGGAACTCTCATACCCTAAATCCTTTAAAATATCTGACATAAAATCCATTGGATGCTTTATTAATGACTGTACATAGTCATCTTGATAACCAATAATATTTTCATCATCTAACCAGGTTGTAATTCTTGCTCCATTACTGTCTTGTTCCCTACCAAACCAAATTGGTTGATCACGATCAATAAATACTAATACACCCTGATGAACATAAAAGGACCATCCATCATAACCAGTTATATAGTTTAAATTTGCTGGATGTGTTGCTAATAAAACTTGTAACCCCTCTTTATCCATTCTTTCCTTAATTCCTTTTAATCTGTTTTTAAACTCGCTTTTTTCAAATACCGGCATAATGACTCCTTTCTAAATTATTCTTTTAAGAATTTAAATAGTTCAATGCAATAAGTGAATGTAATGCTGCACCTTTATTTAATTGAGACTCATCAACATCAAAATTAGGATTATGATGTGGATTATTCGTATTCACTTCTTTATTACTAATACCTAAAAATATAAATGCTCCGGGACAATCTTGTAAATAATATGAAAAATCTTCACCAGACATCACTGGTTTATCAGTAAAAACATTATTACCAAATATCATATGAGCTGACTCGGTAGCTATTTCTGCTTCATTTTCGGTATTTATAGTTGGAGGAAATGCATATAAATTATGAAACTCAAATTTTAGGTTATGCATTTTAGCTAAACTTTCACCTATCTTTTTTATTTCACTAATTATATTTTTCCTTACTTTCTCATTAAATGTTCTAATAGTTCCTTTTAACTTAGCATTATCAGGTATTACACCCCAATCAGCTTCTGAATTAAAAGATTCAATACTAATTAAAGATGGATCACGAGTGTCTACTTTTCTAGAATTCATTTTATATAATTGATTTACCAACTCACTAGCTGCTAATAAAGGCTCTTCTGTCTCATTTGGAGCTGAGCTATGTCCTCCACCACCTTTAAAATCAAGCCAAATATTATCAACTGAAGCCATCATTGGACCTTTATTTATCATTACTTTACCAGATTCTATTGGTGACCAAACATGAATACCAAAAACTGCATCAACATCTTTAAGAACTCCACTTTTTTTCATTAATTTAGCTCCACAGCCTCTTTCTTCATCTGGTTGGAATAAAAACTTTATTTTACCATGAAATTCATTTTTATATTTAGCTAATATATTAGCTGCTCCTAATAACATCGCAATGTGGGAGTCATGACCACAAGCATGCATAATGCCTTTATTATTTGATCTAAAACTATTTTTATATGGTAGATGACTTTCAGCTTTACTTTCATTAACTTTTAATGCATCCATATCAGAGCGTAATAATACTGTTTTCCCTTCTTTAGTTCCTTCAAGAATTCCTACTAAACCAGTTGACCCATGACTATCTTTTAAATTTTCACCTAATTTGTCTAATTCTTCTTTTATATCTTCTCTACTATAGAGATTATCTTTAACAGTAATATTAAGCTTCTTTAATTCCTTTTTAATAAATTCACTTGTTTTATGTTCCTCTAAACCCAATTCGGGATTCTGATGAAGTGTACGACGGTATTCTATGATTTTTTCTTCAAATTGTTTAGCTTTTCGTTTTATCTTTTTTATTATTTCTTCATCTAGACCCACTAAAAAGCCACCTCCTTACTGTTTTTGATATGGAGCTTCCTTACTTTTATATAATTAAAGAAGCTCCATATCTGATTATTTAAATATTTTTACAATTTATTTTTTATCTATTCTTAAAACTATTTTCTTTTAAGTTACCATTACTTCCAAAAAATTCTTTGGTAAGTTTCTTTACATCTCCAATAAAGTAGGTAATCATTATAGCGTTTATTGCAACTGTCAAGGCCATAAATAAATCAAATAGACCCCAAACCTGTTTTAATCCGCCGACAGCACCTACAACAACACCAATTATAAAGACATATCTAAATGGTTTAACTATTTTATCTCCAAATACATACTGTGCTCCAGTTTCAGCATAATACTCAGCAACTAATATAGTTGTATAAGCAAAGAATGCTGTTGATACTGTTACAATTAGATCTCCTGGACCCGGAAGTCCTTGTCCAAAGGATAAAGCTGTAAGAGAAGCACCAACTTCTCCACTGGTTAATGTTCCAGTAACCATTATAACTAAAGCAGTCATAGTACACATTACTATTGTATCTATAAATACTTCAAAGATTCCCCAGATCCCCTGTCTTACAGGATGATCAGTTTGTGCAGTTGCATGAGCCATCGGAGATGTACCCATACCTGCTTCATTTGAAAATACACCTCGTGAAAATCCATGACGAATAACCATCATTACTGTAGCTCCTGCAAATCCACCTGTAGCTGCCATACCATTAAAAGCAGATGATACTATTGAACTAAGTGCTTGAGGTATAACATTAAAGTGTGTAATTAAAATTACTAATGAACCAACAAAATATATAACAGCCATTAATGGAACAATTCTTTCAGCAACTTTACCAATTCTTTTTATTCCGCCAATAATGACTATACCAGCAAGAAATGCTGTAACTATTCCTACTGTTAAATTATTCCATCCAAAAGATAAATTTAATACATCTGCTAAAGCATTCGATTGAACAGCTCCCCCAATTAAAAATTGGATGAAGAAAAGAAAACTCCAGATTGTTGCAAGCCATTTCCAACTACTACCTAATCCATTAGTTACCACATACATAAATCCACCGCGGTAAACACCTTCTGAGTCTTTTTCTCTATAAAAAATTCCTAATACAATTTCAGCATACTTAACTATTGCTGCTAGTAAAGCAACTATCCACATCCAGAAAACTGCTCCAGGACCACCTAATCCTACTGCTACACCAACACCAGCAATATTTCCAGTTCCTAAAGTACCTGCTAATGCTGAAGAAACAGCCTGTACAGGAGTTAAAGTACCTTCACCGGTAGTCTCTTTTGAAAATAACTTACCAAATGTATTTTTCATAATAAAACCAAATCTTTTAAATTGAACAAACTTAAGACCAATTGAATATATTACAGATACTATTGTTAAGATTCCTACTAATGGCCAGCCCCACATCCAACCAGCAAATGCTAACAAAGGATCCATAATTACTGACATAAATTTATCTAATCCTCCCTAATTATTTATTAATAATTGAGATGAATTCTTCATTTGAAATATTTGTTCCAGATAAAATAACAGCAGTTTTTTGGTTGGAAACATTTATCTTTTCAGAAAGTATTGCTGCAATTCCAACAGCTGCTGCTCCTTCTAAAATGAAATGTTCTTCATAAAATGCATGTATCATTGCATTTTTTATCTCTTCTTCTGCTACTAATACAAGTTCATCAACATATTTTTTAACCATTTCAAATGTATATTTATTATCTAGTAATATACCTCCTTGTAAACTATCTGCTAGACTATTAGCTTCTTTAACTTGTACAGGTTTATTTGCTTTCAAACTTTCATACATTGCTGCTCCATCTTCCATACTGATACCATAAACCTTACAGTCTGGATTTATTGATTTAACAACATAAGCTATACCACTTATTAATCCACCACCACTTAATGGTACTAGAATACTGTCTAATTTAGGTATCTTTTCTAAAATTTCTAATCCAATTGTTCCCTGTCCACATATAATATGTTTATGATCAAAGGGAGGAACTACAGAACGATTTTCATTTTCTTTTAGTTCTAAAGCTTTTTCTTGAGCTTCATCCTGACTTTTTCCATAAACTACAGGTTTACCACCAGAACTTTTTATACCTTCAATTTTGTTTTGTGGTACATTTTCAGAAATACATATCTTTGCATCAGTTTTTAGTTTTTTAGCTACATGAGCTGTTGCTCTACCATGATTTCCGGTAGAATAAGTAGTTAAACCATTTTTTAACTTTTCATCATCAAGATGTAATGCAAAATTAGTAGCTCCTCTAACTTTAAAACTTCTTGTATCTTGTAAAAATTCTAATTTATAAAATATATCTGAATTATATTTATCAGAAAGACTTTGAGCTTTATATAGAGGTGTTTTCCGAACTATAGAATATATTAAGTTATTAGCTTCGTATATATCGGCCATTGTAATCTTATCTTTCAATGGTCTTTACCCTCCCCATGATTTAAAACTTATTCATATGCTATTACATCAATTTCAACATCTAATCCAGCATCTAACCCTTTTACTGCCATTGCAATTCTTGCTGGTGGAATTTCTTGTGAGAAAAATTCCTTATATACTTTATCCATTTCTTTTTTATCATCCATGTTAGATATATATACATTTACTTTTAGTACTTTTTCTAAACTTGATCCAGCTTCTTCTAATATGTTTTTTATATTTGTAAGTATTAATCTTGTCTGTTCTGCTACTGTACCATGTACGGGCTTTCCTGTTTTAACATCATCAGCTGTTTGGCCAGATACAAATACTAAACCATTATACTTAACAGCTTGTGAATAATTACCTGGTTCAGGAGCATTTTTGGTATAAACTGCTTCTTTTTTCATTTTTGTTACCCCCAATGATATATATTTTGATATATAGCAATTTTTAGAATATTTTTTGTATTTTGTCAATTGTCGACAAACGTTATTAAAAAACTTAGACCATTTCAGATAATGTTCTAATATGATCAATAACAGCTTGTTTTGTTTTTTTAACACTGTGTTCTTTTAAACACTTAATAATATCTTTGTGTTTTAAACTTGCTTCTTTTAGATTATCTTCTTTTTTTGCATCAATAATCATAGCTAACTGTAGTTGATAATATAAGGTGGTTAATATTTTATTTGTCCACTTACTTTTTGATTTTTTCCATAAATAACTATGAAACTTCATATCTCTTTTATTTACAAGGACAATTTTTTCATTTTTATCTTTATTACTTTCAGCAATATAAACCATTTCACTAACTAGATCCTCAAGATATTCAAAATCATCTTCAGTTAATATGTTTTGTTTAATTAATATTTCAAAAACTCTTTCTTCAAGCATTACTCTGATATCAAAAAGTTCTTGAATTTCATCTTGATTGAATTCAACAACAAATGTTCCTTTTCTTGGAACTGTTTCAACTAATCCTTGACTTTCCAGTTCTTTAATCGCTTCTCGCACTGGTGCCCTGCTAACATCTAGTTCATCAGCAACATTAGTCTCAACTATTCGATCTCCACCTACATAGTTTTCTAAAAATATCTGTTCTTTTAGATAATCAACTACTTCACTTTTAAGACTTTTATGAGTGAATCTTTCTTTTATCTTCATTTTAAACCCTCCACCTAACTGATATTATTAAATTTAGATAATTTTCTCTCTTATTAAAATATTCTGGACATTTGCCTATTATCCTCCTCT
This sequence comes from Halanaerobiales bacterium, assembly GCA_041642015.1. GTDB lineage: Bacteria > Bacillota > Halanaerobiia > Halanaerobiales > M55B127 > M55B127. The sequence continues at coordinate 4,024 of JBEPXG010000007.1, read as the reverse complement.
AATAATATCAGCTTGTTTACTACTACTTACTAAATAATTTGTGAGGGAAGTTATAAAATTCTTCACAGCCATCTTCTGTAATTCTAATAGCTGAACTCATTTCAAATCCAATATCATCTTGCCAAATAATTGGAATCAGATGGAAAGTCATGTTTGGTTTTAATACTGTTTTATCATGAGGTCTCATACTTGCAGTTTGTTCTCCCCAATCTGGTGGATAATTTAAACCAAATGAATAACCTAATCTTGAAGCATCTACTAAATTACCTTTTGCAATTGATTTTCTCCATTTTTCTTCTACTGATTCACAGGTTACTCCTGGTTTAATATAATCAAGAGTTTCTTCTAAACCTTCTACAACTATATCTGTTATTTCTTGCATTCTCTTAGGAGGCTCTCCTAAATATACAGTTCTAGCTATTGGTGCGTGATATCTATTATAACAACCTGAAAGTTCTAAAATAACAGGTTCATTTTTTTGGTATCTTCTTTCTGACCATGTTAAGTGTGGTGCATCGATTCCATCACCAGCTGGCATTAATGGTACAATTGCTGGATAATCTCCACCAATGTCATCAGTACCGGCAATTTGAGCTTTAGAAATTTCCGCTGCTACATCACATTCTCTTTTACCTACTTCTAGCTGATCTATACCAGTCTGCATTACTATCTCTGCAATTTTACCAGCTTTTTTCATCATTTCTATTTCAGGATCAGACTTAATCTGTCTTACCATTGCAACTAAAAGATCGGCATCAACAAAGTTTGCATTAGGAAAACGTTTATTTAATATCTTATATGTTTTATGTGTAAAGTAAAATTGGTCCATTTCTAAACCTATGTTTTTATCTCCCCAACCTTTTTCTTCAATTACATCTGCTACAAAGTCAATTGGATGTTTACCAATTGGAGAATGTACATAGTCATCAGCATAGTTTCTTATGTTCTCTTTACTTAAATAGGTAGTAACTTTTGCAGCATTTGCATCCATATTTCTACCTATCCAAACAGGTTCTTCTTGATCTAAAGAAACTAAAACACATTGATGTACATAAAATGACCAACCATCATATCCAGTTAAATAATTCATGTTTGCTGGATGAGTTGCCATCATAACATCAATACCTCTATCTTGCATTCTTTTTTTTGTTTTATTTACTCTTCTTTTATATTCAGACTCACTAAATAACAATTTAACCCCTCCCCTATTTTAATTAAACCCAGCCGCGCATTTTTACAGCTTTAGCTACTTTTCTTAATGCAACTATCCATGCACCAAGTCTTGTTGTTGTATCAAATTCATTTGCTGCATCTCTTGCATCTTCATAAGCAGTGAGGATTTGTTTGTTTAATCTATTATTTACTTTATCTAAGTCCCAATAATCATCTGTTATCCCTTGAATTCTTTCATAGTGACATACAATTGCTCCACCAGCATTTGCAACTACATCAGGAATTACTTTTATACCATTTTCCTTTAAGATAGTTTCAGCATCTGGAGTAATTGGTCCATTTGCAGCCTCTATAATCATTTTTGCATTAATATCATCTGCATTATTTTGATTAATTACATTTTGAACAGCAGCTGGAATTAAAAGTCCACACTCTTGAGTTAGTAATTCATCATTACTAATTTTTTGAGCTTTATCATAACCTTTTAATCCTTTATTTTTAACAGCATATTCTTTCATTTCAGGAATATTAAGACCATCTTTATCATAATAACCACCACTAATATCACTTACTGCAGTAATAGTGGCACCTAAATCATATAAATATCCTGCAATTGTTGCTCCAACTTGACCAAATCCTTGAACTACAACTTCTTCATTTTTTAGATCAATATTGTTATCTTTACAAGCTTCTTGAGTTACATAAAAGATACCTAAACCAGTTGCTTCTGCACTACCTACAGTACCTCCCATAATATTAGGTTTATCATTAATTGCAGGTGGATTATGTTCACCAGTAATTTGTTCATACTCATCTAACATCCAGGATTGAGTTCTATAATCTGTACCTATGTCCGCACCTGGAATATCAATCTTAGGTCCTTTAGGTTTAAGATTTCTAATAAAACCTCTAGTTAATCTTTCAAGTTCCCAATCACTTAATTCAGAAGGATCTACCTTAATTCCTCCTTTACCTCCACCAGCAGGAACACCAGACACAGCATGTTTTATTGTCATAAATAATGCTAAAGCTTTTACTTCATCAAGATGTAAGTTTGGAACAAACCTTGTACCATCACGAGTTGGTCCTAATGCATCATTATAATGTACTCTATAAGCTTCAAATAATCTAAAACTTCCATCATCCATTTTTAAAGGAATAGAAAAATCAATGATTCTTTTTGGACGTGACATTAATTTCATTACTCTTGGATCTATACCTGCTATTTCACCAGCTTTGTTTAAAGCATCTAAAGCAGAATTAAAAACATTATCCATTTATTTCAACCTCCGTTTTTATTTATATGTTTAATCACTAATTAATTAGAATATTTAGTCATTTTTATTAATACACTCATTAAATGTTGCCAGCTGCTTTTATCTAAAAGCAGCTGGTAATATTAACATTTAATTTTATGGTTGAGGAATTGATAAATCATCCTTATAATCATTAGTTACTATTTTATGGTCACTTCTATCTAACCATTCTAAAATAATTTGAGCTAATTTAACTCTTTGTCTTGCAAGATTGTCGCCAAATCCAGGATTACGTGCATCTACCCAAGTATTATATAGTTCAGCTTCAGATGGGCCTGGTTCAATTTTGAAGTATACAGGAGCAGCAATTCTAGCTATCTCAGCAGATTCATGATAACGTTGGAATCCACCCATAGATTCTACTAAACTCATATATACATCAAGTGGAATATCTACTCCACCTTGTCTAATTGATGACAACATTGGTAAAGTCATATCTGCAAGTGGATTAAAACTGTCTGCACCTAAGTCTTGAAGTAGTTTTCCACCATATGCAGTACCATGACCAGCAAATACAGATACTTTAAATTTAATATCTTGAGGAAGAATTCCTTCATCTCTTAATTTATTTAATAAGTTTAACATACCCTCATCTGTTACTAAGAAACCTCTAATACCAGCATCAATACAACGCTGAATTTCTTGGAGGTAATTATATACCATATCATGACCTCTAAGTCTCATACCTGATACATAACCTTCTTCAGTAACATACTGTCTTCCTTGATCCCAACCTCTATTAGCAGAAGGGTTTACAAGTAATTCTAAATCATAATCAGCACCAATAGCTGCAAATTCTTTAAGTTCTGCATCATCTAAAAGTGTAGCACCTTTAACCAATGAAATTACACGATGTACTGTTACATTTCTTTTTTCAGCTTCTCTAACCATTGCCTCTAAGTTTGAAACGTTTTCAATACCAGAAATCTCTATACGGCAATGAGCACCTCCATCAAACCTTAAATCAGAATCAGGTAAATCAAATCTTTCTCTCACTGAGAAAGGAGTCTTGTTTTCTAAGTAATTTTGAATATCTTTAAATGCCATTTATTTATTCCTCCTTAATATTATTCAAATTCAGCAAATAGTTTTTCGAATTCTTCTTCACTATCTTTTGCATGATAAACATGGTCATCTGTTGGGAATTTCTCTTCTTTTACATCTTTAATATATTCTTTAAATGCATTTATCTCTATTTCTGCAACATTTGCATACTTTTTAACAAACTTAGGTGTAAATGCTTGGAACATTCCTAACATATCTCCACAGATTAATAACTGACCATCACAAGGTAAACCTGCACCAATAGAATAAACTGGTATATCAAGTTTTTCTGTGATAAATTCTGTTACTTCTGGAGGAACAGCTTCAAGTAATAAAGCTTGTGCTCCAGCTTCTTGAACTGCTACAGCATCTTTGATTAAGTCTCTAGCACTGTCAACAGTAAGTCCCTGTGCTTTAAATCCACCAAGTTGTCCTGAACTTTGTGGTGTTAATCCAATATGTCCAAATACAACTATACCAGCATCACTAAT
>JBEPXG010000006.1:14612-16127 GCA_041642015.1 Halanaerobiales bacterium | reverse complement strand
CTTAGGGACCTTTAATCAATCTATCAACCTTTAATATGAAGATAAAGTCATATTTCATTTCATATAAAAAAGGAGTATAATTAACTTGGATAACGTAGAATTATATGAAAAGAGGTGAGTTAAATGAGTAGAAGTAATTTAATTATTACAACTCTCCTCTCAATTTTGTTAGTCCTTGTGTCAGTTAATGTTTTAGCAATCGATGAAGCATTTTTTGCTAATACCTTTGGTGTTGGTGAATCTGAGCTAAATTATTTTGATAAAAGAGATATTGATGATGAAGATTTAGCTACAATATTATATCTATATTCAAATTCAAATAGAACATTAACAAAAGAAAAATTTGAATTTATCATGAGAAATGAGTACAAATGGTCAGAATTAGCTGTGAAATTAGGTATGCCTCCTGTTATGTTCAAAGATGGTGTGTTGAAATTAATGAGACCTGATACTGGTGGAGATCGTTTGGAAGCTGATATACAAAAATCTAGATTTGGAGCAAATTATATTACTGATGATGATCGTCCTTTCGGAGTTTATGATCGGATAAAATATAATAATGATAAATTTGTCTCTAATTTCAGTAATAGAAAAGCTGGTGCTTCTGAAAGAATCGATATAGGTAAAAATTGGTATAGATTTAATTATAGAAGTATGTCAAGTCAAGAAATGTTGAAAATAAACAGAAATACCAACAAATATGAATATCATTATATCAATATGGATACCGGAGAAGAAATAATGCAAAGTGGTAAAGCAATATCTTTAGATGCTGATCTTTTATACACCAATTTAAAAACCAGTGGAATGAAATTTGATGTTCATTTAGATTTCTAAAAATCTATTAAATTAAAAAAAGCCATCAAAATTGATGGCTTTTTACTTTACATATATATAAAAATTAAATTTTAAATGGATTAACTTTTAATATTGTTATCTTCATCATTATTATTAATAGCATCTTTAATAGAATTTGTTAATATTTTTGTTGCCTGTTCTTCATCATCAAATCCAGATATTATTATATCTGGTGTATCATAATAAAAATACTTAAAAAATTCAAATAGTAATATTCCAATCAAAAATGATATTATTCCTCCTATAATATTGTATAATATATATCCTATCATAAACATTAACCCTGTTATAATTCCTAACAAATAAAAAAGAGAACTGTTATGCTGATGAAGTTTCCTGTCAATAAAATCTTTTGTTTTAATCCATTTTTCTTTAATAATATCACTCTCCATTTATTTTATTTTTAGTAATCTTTTAAAGCTTCAGGTTCTCCAGTTCTATATTCAACATTTTTTGCATTTATTGATATATTTGCATTACCAACTGTTTCTACATTATTATAGAAAAATATTGATCCATTTGGTGCATTTAGTTTAATAGCTGGATTACCTCGGATAGCTTCCTCAAATTTAAGATATATGTTACCTCTATTACTTTTTGCATTTATCTTTACATTTCCAGTTATTTTTTCCTTAAATACTGAAAGATCGGAAGAGC
>JBEPXG010000006.1:0-14602 GCA_041642015.1 Halanaerobiales bacterium | reverse complement strand
ATCTCTTCATTATATATTTTAACTAAATCATTATTACCAACTTTTCTCTCTTCTATATTTTGATTTCCAGTTATCTTATTTTCCTCAATTTCTACATCTTCAGGATTAAAGTCACGAAAATCTATTTCTCCACCTGTAGTACCTACTAAAAATGCCATAATTAGTATGATTATAAAGATCTTTTCCATATATATTCTACCTCCTATTTTTATTTAATACTTATTAAGTATTTCAATGGATAAATATAATATCCTTTAAAATCTAATTATTAAATATATAAATTGTAAAACTCATTAATACAAAAAACCCCTAATAGCAAGCAGAATTTTTTATTTCTGTCTACCTAAAGGGGTTATAAATTTCTATATATTAATATTTGTACTTCACATTTTTGCTATAAACACTTACATATAAAGAATTATATGCACATAAAAAAATGGTAGACCATCGGGGACTCGAACCCCGAACCTACTGATTAAGAGTCAGTTGCTCTGCCGATTGAGCTAATGGTCTACTTAAAATAAATCCGTATCTATTTTAAATGTAATTATGTTTGAAATTAAAAATGGGGTGGGTAATGGGGCTTGAACCCACGGCCTCAGGAGCCACAATCCTGCGCTCTAGCCAGCTGAGCTATACCCACCATGATAAATGGTACGCCTGAGAGGATTTGAACCTCTGACCTACGGATTAGAAGTCCGTTGCTCTATCCAGACTGAGCTACAGGCGCATGTTATAATATGGAGCGGGAAACGGGACTCGAACCCGCGACCCTCAGCTTGGAAGGCTGATGCTCTAGCCAACTGAGCTACTCCCGCTCACAGTGGTTTTTTTCTTGCGACAAGTATTAGTATAACTTAAATTACCCTGATGGTCAAAATTTTTAAGTGTCGATTAGAGGTTGTTATATATCTTGAGATTAGTTTAAAGCTTAAATACTCTTAATATCTACTTTTTAATACCTTTTTCATTTTTTCTAAAGCATTTGCTCTATGACTAATTTTATTCTTTAAACTTACCGTCATTTCAGCGAAAGTTTTATCATGTTCAGGTATATAAAATAATGGATCATATCCAAATCCTTGTTCTCCTCTTCGCTTTTCTAAGATATATCCTCTACATATACCAGAAACTGTATATTCTTTTTCTTCTAAAGGGTCAACAACTGCTACTACTGTTCTAAACTGTGCAGTTCTCTTTTCATAAGGAACATCTTTTAATAATTCTAACAACTTATCATTATTTTCTTCATATGTAGCATTTTCATGTGCAAATCTAGCAGAATATATTCCTGGTTTACCATCTAAATAATCAACCTCAAGACCAGTATCATCAGCTAAAGTTAATAACTTTGTTTTATATGCTCTATCTCTTGCTTTTTTTAGAGCATTTTCTTCTAAAGTTAATCCATCTTCAATTACTTCCTCTAAATTATCAAATTGATCTGGAGTTATGAAATTGAATTTTAATTCTTTAAAATGATCTTTAATTTCCTCTATTTTACCTTTATTTGAACTTGCAACTAATAGTTTTCTTTCCATTTATTTTAAACCTACACTTTTTTTCTGTTCTACTATTAAATCTTTTATTCCTTTTTCAGCTAAGTCTAAAAACTTATCCATTTCTTCTCTTGTGAAAGGATCTTTTTCAGCTGTACCCTGTACTTCTATAATTTCGCCATTTTCAGACATAACAATATTCATATCTACTTGTGCATTAACATCTTCTTTATAACACAGATCTAAAAGATATTCGCCATCAACAATACCAACACTTGTTGCAGCTGCAAAGCCTTTAAGTGGAGATTTATCAACCATACCTTCCTCTAACATATACTGGACAGCATCATATAATGCAACATAAGCTCCTGTAATAGAAGCAGTTCTTGTTCCACCATCAGCTTGTATAACATCACAATCAATCCAGATAGTTCTTTCACCAATTTTTTCAAGATCAATAATTGCTCTAAGAGATCTACCAATTAATCTTTGTATTTCTCTTGTTCTACCACTTCGTTTTCCTTTGGCAGCCTCTCTTATACTTCTTGTCTGTGTTGACCTAGGTAACATTGAATATTCAGCGGTCAACCAGCCTTTATTTTGCCCTCTTAAAAAGTAGGGTACACTGTCTTCAACTGATACTGTGCAAATTACTTTTGTATCGCCTGTAGCCACTAATACAGAGCCCTCAGCATACTTTGTATAATCCCTTGTTATTTCTGTCTCTCTAATTTCATCATGTTTACGTCCATCTACTCTGTCTTTACTCATTTTTTTCCTCCTATATTACTTCTTGTATCCTAATTTTACAGTATATATTTTGTAAAGTCAAAATTATAAAAAGCCCATCTCTGGGCTTTTTATCAACTAACATATCTTATTTTAAACCAAACGTTTAACTGCTTTATGAATAGCTTCATAACCTGTACAACGGCACAAATGACCACCTAAAGCTTCTTTTATTTGTTCATCTGTTGGATTTTTAGTCCTATCTAATAAGGATTTTATAGCCATTACAAATCCCGGTGTACAAAAACCACACTGTACTGCATCCTCTGCAGCAAAGGCATCTTTAATTTTTTTAAATTCACCAGTGTTTTTTAAACCTTCAATTGTAATAACTTCTTTTCCATCTACTTCATGTGCTAAAACAATACAGCTTCTAACCGGTTCATTATTTAATAGTACTGTACAAGCTCCACATTCACCGTTTCCACAACCTTCTTTAACACCTGTTAAGTTTAATTCTTCTCTTAAAAGTTCTAAAAGGCTCATCTGGTAGGGAACTTCTAATTCATAGTCCTTATTATTAATGGTAGTATTTATCTTTTTAGCCATCTATATCATCTCCAAGTTCGCCGATATCCCTGAGACATCTTTTCAATAAGCTAACGACCATCTTTTTCTTATACTCTGGGCTGGCTCTTAAACTACTTGCACGAGGTGAAACATTTTCATTTATAATTTTTTGTATTTGTTTAAAGGTTTTATTTGTATAATTTTCTTCATTTAATAATTGATCAATTTCTTTATTATTATATGGAGTTCTAGCAACTGTTCCAAAGTATGAACTATAAGTACCATCACTTTTTTTAGATAAAGCGGCATTTACTACTGCTAAATCCATGCCCTCAACTCTGCTTAAACGATTATAACTACTCTTAGGATTAGTTTCTGTATTAATTATAATGCTTTTTAATAATTCATTTTCTAATTTTACTCTTCCAACATCATACCAAAATTCATCTATTGGGTATTGTTTTATACCATCTTGACCAACCACTTCTACTTGAGCATCTAATGCAAATATAGATACACCAAACTCTGCACCAGGTGAAGCATGAACGATATTTCCACCAATAGTTGCTCTGTTTCTTATCTCATAACAGCCAAACTCACTTGCAGCTTGATATAATGCAAAAAGTTCTTCTTTAATTAGTTCACTATTTTTAATCTCAGTTATTGTTGTTAAAGCACCTATTTTAATCTTGTTACCTTCTTTTTTAATACCTTTTAACTCATCTAAATCTTTAATATCAATTAATGTTTTTGGTGATCTTTTAGCTTCTCTTAGTTTAACTAGTAAGTCTGTACCACCAGCTATAATCTGATTTTCTTCATCTTCTTTTAATAGTTCAAATACTTCTTTTAAGTTTTTGACTCTTTTATATTCAAAAGGTTTAAACATCAAGATCACCTTCTTTATCCATATTTAAATATATTTTTTCTCTAGTTAATGGTAGATCAAATATTTCTATACCTAAAGCATTACTGATAGCATTACCAAAAGCAGGTGTTATACCAACAGTTCCATGTTCAGCAATTCCTCTTGCACCAAATGGTCCAATTGGTTCAGGAGTTTCAAAGAAATATACATCAAATTCTGTATCATATAAATCAAGTGGAGTAGGTATCTTATAATCTGTAAAGCTGTTATTTCTCATCTTACCTTCTTTACCATATCTTAATTCTTCATTTAGAGCCCCACCCATTTCTTGAACCATACCACCAACTATTTGGCCTCTTGCCATCTGAGGACTTATAACTTTACCAGCATCAATAGCCATCATCATATTGAGTAATTTAAGTTCTCCTGTTTCAGTATCAATTTCAACAACTACACATTGCGCACCATAAGTATATTCAGCTGCTGCATTTCCTTGACCTGTTTCAGGATCTGTATAAGTTAAATCTTTAGGAACATAAGTTCCATAAGTTTGAACAGGTTCTCCTGTTACTAAACCATTTTCTGCTAAATGTCCAAAACAGATCTTATCGGTTTCTATATATTTATTTTCATCTTTTTTATAGACTACTTTTTCGCCCTGATATTCGAGGTCTTCTTTATTAACATTAAGCACTAATGCTGCATTTTCTTTCAACTTATCAATTGCTTTTTCTACTGCATCTATTACAGCTCTTCCCGCTTTCCAGGTTGTTGTACTTCCAATTGTCTGCCAACCATATGGGGAATTATCTGTACTTATATCTTCTTTTATTTTAATTTTTTCTAAGGGTAATTTTAAAGCTGCAGCTGCAATTTGTTTCATAGCTGTTTTTGTACCCTGACCCATTTCAGAACCACTGGCAGATAAATCACAGGTCCCATCTTCATTAAATCTTAATGTCGCTGAAGCTGCTGAATTTGTAGCCATTACAGGTGATTTCATTATTGCAGCAATTCCTTTGCCATATACCTTATTAGGTTTTTTATCAATTTCTATTTCATCTAATCTATTTTTTATCTTTTCATAGCAACCAACAAGGTCACCATCACTTTCTTCAATTTCTTGACCTAAAGCATTAATTGAACCTGGTCTTAACATATTTTTTAAACGTAGTTCATGTTCATCAATTCCAAGTTCTTTTGCAATTATATGCATCTGTCTTTCTTTAGCCCAGTGAACTTCTGGATGTGAATATCCTCTAAATGCTCCTACTGGAGGAGTATTTGTATAAACTCCATAGGAATCCACTTCAAAGTTATCAATTTCATAAGGTCCAGAACTATTATGTCCACCAGCTGTAACAATATGAACTGAAGTTGAACCATAAGCACCAGAACTAAAGTAAATATTTACTTTTTCACCAATGATTTTCCCATCTTTAGTTACAGCAGTTTTTAAATCCACTTCCCCACCTCTTGCTATTAGGGAGGCATTAAATGCTTCTTCTCTGCTTAATCTTAGCTTCACATATTTGTTTGGAACAAACTTAGCAACAAAAGCAGTTAATGGTTCAATTGCAACATCTGATTTACCACCAAAACCGCCACCTAAATAACCTGACTTAACAGTTATTTTTGGAGCATCAAGTTTAAACATATCGGCAATTGCAGTTCTTACAAAAAATGGTGACTGTGTGCTTGCATACATAACCATTTCTTCATCCGAATACCATTTTGCAATTGCTCCATGTGTTTCCATTTGAGTATGTGATCTTTGGGGATAGTCATAAGTGTTTTCAATTATCTTATCTGCTTTTTTAAAAGCTTCTTCTAAATTACCTTTACGAAGTTTATAATGCCTAAAAATATTAGAATTTTTATGATAGTTTGTATCCATATGTCTTTCATAATCTTCTTGCTTTTCATGTATTAAAGGAGCATCTTCTTTAACAGCATCTTTAGCTCTTAAAACAGCCTCAAGTGGCTTATATTCAACCTCTATTAGGTCTAAAGCTTCTTTTGCTTGCCATTTATTTTCTGATAAAACTACTGCAACAGGTTCCCCGTGAAACCTTACTTTATCAACTGCAATTGGTCTATGATCACCAATATCAATATTAATAATCTCATCAGTGATATCTTGACCAGTAATAATTTTTTCTATACCCTCAACTTCTAACGCTTTTTCTAAGTTTATATTAACAATTTCTGCATGTGCGTGAGATGAACGTAGAACTAGAGCATGTAACATACCAGGAAAAGATAAATCATCTAGAAATTCTGCTTCACCTGATACTTTTTTATCTAAATCTATTCTTTTTTCTTCTTGCGGTATATCAACCATAATTTCTCACCCTCTATATAATTTAGACTGTGATGAACTTTCAGCAATAATTTTTCCTTCTTTAATTACATATCTTCTAGCTGGATGTAATCTAATAGCATCTACAGCATTATCTGTATCAAAAACAACTAAATCTGCTCTATTTCCTTCTTCAATACCATAGTCATCAATTTTTAAAATCTTAGCAGCATTATAAGTTGACATATTAAATACCTCTTCAATTTCTTCTGGCAAACTCATATGTGCTGCATGAGCTGTTATTAATCCTACTTCCATTAGGTCACATTGTCCAAAAGGATAAAAAGTATCTTTTACACAATCTTGACCAAAACTCATATTTACTCCTCTTTCAAGAAGTTCTTTAACTCTTGTAATACCTCTTCTTTTTGGTTGTTTATCTTCACGACCCTGTAACATTAAATTTGTAACTGGATTTGTTATAACATGTATTCCAGCTTTTTTGACTTTATCCATAACATATTCAGCATAATGATCATCATATGCTGCTAATGCACATGTATGACCAGCAGTTACTCTACCTTCCCAACCATTTTCAATAGTTTGGTCAGCTAACATTTCAAGTGTACGATAGAAAGGATCATCAGTTTCATCAATATGCATATCTATATCAGCATCATATTTTTTTGCAATTTCAAATGCAATTTCAATATGTCTTTTACTATCTTCAGGAGTTTTTTCATTTGCAGGCATTCCGCCAACTATTTCTGCTCCATTTTCCATAGCTTCCCACATTAGTTCTTCTGCACCGGGATCTTGTATAATTCCTTCTTGAGGAAACGAAATAATTTCAATATCCATAATATCAGAGTATTTTTTTCTTGCTTCAACAACACCCTTAAGAGGTGTAAGTCCGCCAACAGTATCAACGTCAACATGTGTTCTCATTCTTGTTGTACCATTTTTAGCCGCTAATTCAATAGCTTTACCAGCTCTATTAACAATATCTTCAATAGTGTATTCACGTTTCTTTTCCCAACCAATTTCAATTGCTTCTTTTAATGTACCCGTTTCATTTGGACGAACCACATCTGAAATAAATATCTTATCTAGATGAATATGGGGTTCAATAAGAGCAGGGGCAACAAAGTTGCCCTCTGCATCTATTATCTTATCTGCCCCTTGATCAATCTTATCAGCGATCTTTACTATTTTGCCTTCATCTATTAAGATATCCTGTAGTTTATCCTTTTTCATTAAACGAGTATTTTTAACTAATAGATCCATTATTATATACCTCCTAAAAAATTAAGCAGTCTCTTCTTCTTCGATTACTTCAGGCATTTGATCTATTCCCATACTTTGGAATATATTCGATAATATTGGCATAAGTACTGCTGCAACAACAATACCATTTAAAGGAGCAATACCTATTCCAGTTGTAGAACCTAAATATGCTGCAAGTGTACCTAATAAATAACTTACAACAGCACTCCAACGTACTTTTGGAAATTCAACATTTTCCATTCTTGGTAACTTAGACTTCCAAACAAAGAAGTAGTCACCTATAATTACACCACCTAATGGTGGTATGAAAACACCTAGTCCACTTAAATAAACAATTATATGATTATATATACCTGTAATTGCTAAAATTGTAGCAATAATTACTCCACCAACAACAAAAGGTCTCTTGTTATTTATATTAAACATCTCTGCACCTGCAACACCAAATGCATAAGCTGCATTGTCATTAGTAGTCCATAAGTTCAAGGCTAAGAATACTATACCCCAAAAGATTAAGCCCATACTATATAGTACTTCAACAAAGTCAGCTATTTGGTAAGAAATCGCACCAACAGCACCAAAGAATAACATAATACCATTTCCGAGTAAGAATGCAATTAATGCAGCCCAAAAAGCTACCTTTGCATTTTTAGCAAATCTTGTCCAGTTTGGAGCTTGTGTACCACCACTAGCAAATGTACCTACTATAGCAGTAATTGCAGTACCAATTGCCATTGTACCTGTTGGTTCAATTGAAGCTAATGCTGCCCAGCCACCTGCATCTCCTGCTGCCTTAAATGAAACCCAGATACCTAAAACTAATAAAAGTGGAACAGATATGTAACTTAAAAGTTCCATTCCTTTATATCCATAATAAGCAGTTATACCCATCATAATACTGAATATTATCATTAAGGGGATTAAATATGCTTCCCATCCTAATGCTTTAGCAAACATATGAGCCATAGTAGCAACCGCTACAGCATACCATCCTATTTGGGTTCCTCCTAATAAGATATCAGCCCACTTTGCGCCTGCCTTACCTAATGTATATTTACTAAGTAACACTGTTGTTAAACCGGTTTGAGCACCAATTATAGAAAGTACTGCAACATAAACTCCTAAAATTGCACTACCGGCTAATAAAATATAAAAGAAGTCAGGCCAAAGACTGAAAGAAATACCAATTTCAGAACCTGCCAACATAGTAGGTGTAAAAAATGTAAATCCTAATAACACTGCACTAATAGAAACAATACTAACTCTAGCTGTCTTAGGAACATGAGTTAACGGATAATCCTGATCAAATTCTAAATCCAAATCTTTTTTCTCCATACTCAAATAATTCCTCCTTAGAAGTATTTTTTGATAATTATCATTGCAAAATAACTATTTACTAAATGGACCTCCTTTCTTTATAATAATAATTCAAATATATAAATTTTCTAAAAATTAGCATTATTACATAAAATATGTTTAAAGTTCATAATATGAAATAAAGATTTATTAGATGAACAACTACTTAACATATTCTTGTTTAAAGACTAATTTCCTTTTGTGAATATTACACAAATTTATTAGCCATTCTTTTATGTTATAAATACAAAAAAAGAGGAGCTAAAAAGCTCCCCTCTCATATACATGCAATATTTGTTTTTTAGATACTACTTTATATACTACTTATAGTGTTCTCCACGTACTATACTACTCATTTCTTCTGATTTTTCTAAAAGAAATGGAAGACATTCTTTTATCTTAGGGTCGGTAAACCTCATAATTGGTCCTACCACTGATACTGAAGCAACTGGTTGGTTATATTTATTTAATACAGGAATTCCTACTGCATTAATTAACTCTTCAAACTCTTCTTTCTCAACAGCATATCCTTTTTTTCTAATTTCCTCTAACTCTTTAAAAAGTTCATCTTTATCAACTGTAGTCTTTTTCATATACTTTTTCATACCTGATATATGTAAGATCTTTTCTACTTCATCTTTAGGTAAATAAGCCAACATCGCTTTGCCGGCTGCAGTACAATATAAGGGGATTTCACGACCTATCATAAGATATGCTTTAATTATCTGTTCTGATTCTTCACCAATTACACAGATAGCTTTATCATTTTCTCTTACAAACATTGTTGTTGTTTCTTTACATTTACTAACTATTTCTTTTATAGATGGTTTAAGCCTCATCAAATAGTTATGCATATCTCGATCTTTAATCCATCCATTAAAAATTTCAGAACCAATATTATAATTTTTAGTTTGATGATTTTGTGATAAAAAACCTTCTAGCTTCATGGTTTTTAACATATGATGTATTGTACTTCTATTATAATCAAACTCTTCTACGAGTTCATTTACAGAAACCTCATCAGATGAAGCCATAATATACTTTAAAACTTTTAAACTTTTTTGTACAGATTTAATTATCCCTTTATTACTCATCTTTTTATCCACTCACTTCAATAAAATATTTCTAATTATTTAAATATATTTAGTTCATCAAAACTTAAATGTGGCAAACCTAAAAAATCAGTTCCGCGATCTAAAAAATCATGAGACAGTTTATTTAGATCACTAACATAAAACTCATGTTCATTAAATTCTATAGGTTGTTCATGCTTACCACTTATCATTCCTCTAACTGCTAAAATATTTTTAGCTTTCTCTGCCATAGTTTTAGCAGGATTTATTAAATTTACATTATCACCAAGTATTTTCTTGATAACGGGTATTAAATACGGATAATGTGTACAACCTAATATCAAAGAGTCTATTCCCTTTTCTTTTAAAGGTAAAAGATATTTATTTATAGTTTTTTCAACTTCAATTCCATCAAACTTCCCATTTTCTACTAAACCTACAAATTCTGGACAAGCTTTTGCATGGATTTCAAAATCACTATTCTCATTTTTTAAGGCAGTTTGATATGCTTTACTATTAATTGTACCTTGTGTACCAATTATACCCACCTTTTTATTAATACTTTTTTTATTAACAGAATTTGCTACTCCATCAATAGTACCAAACAAAGGTAATCTAATTTTCTTTCGTAATTCATTTAATAACATAGAGGTTGCTGTATTACAGGCTAAAATAATAGTCTTTACATTTCTACTTTCAAAGTATTTAATTATCTCATCTACATATGAACTAACTTCGTTTTTTGGTTTTGGTCCATAAGGTAAATGAAGTGTGTCTCCAAAATAGATAATCTTTTCAGCAGGCATTGTTTTCATAACCTGTTTTGCTACAGTTAGTCCACCAACCCCTGAATCTAACATTCCAATTGCTCTTTTTTCTTTATTCATTTTTTTCACTCCTGAAATATATATTGCAAAGTTATTTTATTATATCCTGATTAGTTTCAATCGGTACACTTAAATCCATATGTCCAACTAAAGTTTCAACTTCTTTTCCTTCAACTAATATCTCAACTTTTTTTATACCTTCAAACTGTGTTAAAGTATTTACTATTGAATAAACAGTTAATATTTCTCCTGATGAACCTCCCCAGTGATTTGTTATAATTTCTTCACTGAAATCAACTTGTATTGTATCATTATTTTTTGAAATATTCAAAACTTCTACATCATCTGGGATAGTTTTAACTAAATCAGAAGTAATAGGCCCTTTTATTAAAGCATTTACTGTTTCTAAATATATGTTTCTTCCTTTTACAGTTCTATCTTCTGTATCTAAATACATTGCATCACTGGTAGAAAAATATAGTTTTACATTTTGTTCTTTAACTAATAAATTGGAATTTAAGATAAGATAGTATGCAGCCATAATTATTAAAACGAAGATTATTATAAGTATAACTGATTTAAAAAGTTTGTTTTTCATTTTGAGACCACACCTCAATCCTTAAATTTATCAAAATAATTAAATATTCCTGTACTGATAGCATCTGCTGTATCTTTAATAAAGTCAGTATCTGTTAATAATTTTTGTTCATTAGGATTAGATAAAAATGCAACTTCTACTAGTACTGCCGGCATTTCTGTATACCTAATAACATAAAGATACTCTTTTTTGACTCCTCTATTAAACAGTCCAGAACTTTTAACTAATTCAGACTGTATATTTTCAGCTAAAAGTAAACTATCTCCTGTTTTATTTGGAGCTATAAAGGTCTCGGTACCTTCAGAAGTCCTTTTGGTTGATGAATTGTTATGAATACTGACAAAGATCCTAGCATTATTATTATTGGCAAACTTTACTCTTTGATTTAAGGAGATAAAGGTATCATCATCTCTAGTAAGTAATACTTTAAAACCTCTATTTTTTAATACTTCAGCAAGTTTTTTAACTATATTTAAATTAACATCTTTTTCTTTAGTTTTGTTGAAACCAACTGCACCAGGATCAAATCCTCCATGGCCAGCATCTAATACGATTATGTTGTTTTCACTTTGTATCTCTGATTTGGCTAAAGCAATATTTATTTTACTATCTGGATTTTCAGAAATTATATTATGATTATAATACTCTTCTAGTTCAAAAACTATTCTTGTAACAGTATCACCATCTAAGTCAAATCTTCCCATCCTAATTTCTTTAATTATACCTACTGCTTTAGGTATCTCTACTTCATCTGGTGTGATTTCTTCCCCACTTATATCAACAACTAATCGATGTGGATAGGAAAACTTTTTTACTTCATATTCAACCTTACCACTAACATTTATATTTATATTGGTATACATATTTTGATCTAATAGTTCAATATCGTCAAATTTATTCGCAAAACTAATTCTATGAATATATATATTTTTACTGTATTGTTCTTGTTCCCATTTATATGAGTTAAGTTCATTTAAATCAGCTACAATCCTAACAATCTGACTGTCGAATCTTCCCACTCTAAGTTTTTTAACATTATTTTCTTTAATTTCAATTTCATCTGCCATATTATCTTCACGATAAGTATTAAATAAATTAACAACTAAACGATCTGGTTCTTCTAAAGTAAACATATCAGGTTCAATTGGAGCATCTGTCTTAAATATTATCTGATGATTTTTATAAGCTAAATCAAATACTTTAGCTCTTCGAGCTGGTTTTAATACTATTGTATCATTTATATTGTCCTGATTATCTATATTAAGATATTTATCTTCTTTTAAATCTAAAACAACCCTTAAAATTGTAGGTTCAAACTGGAATTGACTTACTCTAACATCTTTAATCCACTCATTTTCATTAATATTTTTTTCAAACTCACTTAATAGTAAATCTGGTATATCTAATACCATTCGACGTGGATTTTCTAAAAATGAAACTTCAGGTTTGTTTATTTGACCATTAGCTTTAACTTCTATTGTTCCATCATCTTTTAGATTAACAGCAGTTATCTGAGGCATAAATTGAATTAAAAGATTACCGTTTTCTTCACCTATTACTTCATCTGAGTTTATTGGTATTGGATATTTACTTGTTAAAACAATCTGTAATGTCGCCTGATTCTCAATCCTTCTACTTTTTAGATAGTAGTTTTGATCAGATACATTGTCGATAAAATTATTACTTAAAGCTGCTTTTTCAATTTCTACAATTAATTTTTTAGGATCATCTGTAAGTCTTAATCGATAAGGAGCAATTTCATCCATCTTTATTACTAATGAGTCCCTGTTTGGACCCCAGCTTATTTCATTTAATGTTGCCTCTGGTTTAAATAAAAAGTATGTATTACTAAACTTTTCATATTCTATTAAAAACCCAAATACATCCATTATTCCAGTAAAAGGTATATATGTATAACCATCCTTAATCACCATTGGTGAATCAGTTCTGATAGTTCGATTATTAATTTGAATATATGGACTTCCAACCATCATTTTAACGGTTTTATCATCACGTGTCATTGATAATGTATTAATAGATCCTAACCAATTTAGTTTTGCACCAATACTATCAGCCAGAGCTTTAGAGCGTACTAATATAGACCCATTACTTTTAACTGGATCTAAAGTTTCAGTCTTGTTTTGACCATTTATGTATAATTTAGGTAAATCTTGTGCAACTATGGTTTGATTAGTTAATAGTATTAGAAAAAATAGTATAATTATTAAGATTTTTTTGAAATTCATTTCTACCATCCTCCGGCCTTGAGATAGCTGTTAAATTAACATTCTTAATTTTAATATTCAACATATTATTTCTATTTCCTGCCGTTTTGCTCAAAAATGGAAATTAAATATATATATACCACTAAAATATTTAATAATAATCTACAGTGTGATCATATAAAATTACACCAGGAAAATCTTCAATAAACTTAATTACTTTGTTAATAACTTTATCTAAATACATTTTATCACCTGCAACAGTTACTAAACCAAGATCTGAATTTTTCCAAAGATCTTTTTTATCAACTTCTGCAACAGCAACATTATACTTATTTTTGCATTTATCTGTAAGACTTTTTATAATTCTTCTTTTATCTTTAAGTGACTGAGCCATTGGAATTTGCAAGCTAACTTTTATTACTCCTACAAACATATTCCCACCTTCTTTATTAGTATTTAACTTATTATCACATTCATTTAAATAAGCATATATTTTAAAAATACAATTTTATAGTATCAGACAAATTTTTTAAAGTCAATTGTATCAACTGCTGTCACTAAGTTAATAATAAGCTATAACAGTCAAAGTATTTGATAAATCTAATTTAATTATTTAATGAAATCTGATATTATTAAAAAAAGAATATACATGAAAGGAATTTAAATATGAATGATAAATCAATTGAAAAGTATGAAATAAAAAAAATAATTAATAATGAAATTCATGATAAAGAGGACAGTATAATAAAAGAACAACCATTAACTATTTTTGTTAATGGTTATGAACTTGTAACTTTAATGACTCTTCCCTTAAATTTAAAAGAACTTGCAACTGGATTTATAGCATCAGAAAATATAATTGATAATTATAATGAAATAGAAAAAATTGATTTTTCTCATCAAAATACAGTTGTGCAAATTAAAATTAAGAAAGAAGTAGATATTAACTTATATAAAAAAAGAACTTTAACCTCTGGGTGTGGCAAGGGAGTAACTTTTACAAATTTACAAGATTGTGCTCTTAATGAAATACTTAATGATAGTTTTAAAATTAACTCTAAAATTATCAATCAATTAATGTCTGAAATGCAAAAAAAATCAAACCTGTTTTTAAAAACAGGTGGTACCCATACAGCTGCTCTTGCAGACCGAGATTCCATCATAAAAGTAATAGAAGATATTGGTAGACATAATACAATAGATAAATTAATAGGACACTCTTATATAAATAAAATGGATTTACAAAATATGATAATTATAACAAGTTG
>JBEPXG010000005.1:0-18119 GCA_041642015.1 Halanaerobiales bacterium | reverse complement strand
GTTCATCAACTCTAATATCTGAGCCTGTATTGTTACATCTAATGCTGTTGTTGGCTCATCTGCTATTAGAAGCTGGGGATCACAAGATAAGGCCATTGCTATCATTACACGCTGTCTCATACCTCCACTTAACTGGTGAGGATATTCGTCTACACGTTGTTCTGGAAGGGGTATTCCTACCTTCCTTAACATATCTATTGCTTCTTGTCTGGCCTGTTTTTTATTTACATCTTTATGGATTAAGATTGCTTCCATAATCTGATCTCCAACGGTATATACCGGATTCAAGGAGGTCATTGGCTCCTGAAAGATCATTGAAATATCATTACCTCTGATCTTTCTCATCTCTTTTTGGTTTAACTTTGTTAAGTCTTTACCGTTAAATAAAATCTCACCATTTTCAATCTGTCCAGGTGGAGATTCAATCAGTCTCATTATGGATAGAGAGGTTACACTTTTACCACAACCTGACTCACCTACTACTCCAAGTGTCTCTCCAGGGTAGATCTCAAAACTTACTCCATCTACCGCTTTTACTGTTCCTTCTTCAGTATGAAAATATGTTTGTAAATCATTAACATCTATAAGCTTTTCTTTACTCAAATCTATCACCTACTTTACTAATTTTATTTATTGAAGTTTTGGATCAAGGATATCTCTGAATGCATCTCCAATTAAGTTCCAGGATAAACAGAAAAACGTAATTGCACTACCTGGTATAACAACTGTATACCAATATTTGATAGCATTACCTTCACCACCAAGAATCCAGTTACGAGCAAATGAAATCATTTGTCCCCAATCTGCATATCCTTGAGGTGCACCTATACCTAAAAAGCTTAAGGTGGACGCAGTAATAACCATTGAACCCATACGCATTGAAGCTTCAATTACTAATGGGAAAATGGTATTAATAATCACATGTTTAAAGATAATTCTTAAATCACTAGCACCTAATGCATCAGCAGCCATTACAAACTCCTCTTCCTTAATAGCTAAAACCTGTGAACGCATTAGACGAGCTGTATTCATCCAACCAAACGTGATCAAGGCTATCATTACATTCCGTAATCCCTGACCTAATATGGTTGTCATAACTATTGCTGCTATTAAAAATGGGATAGCCATAAATATATCAGTTATCCGCATTAATATTTCATCAAGCCAACCTCCATAAAAGGCTGATATCGTTCCAATAAAAATTCCTATTAAAGAACTTATTCCGACTATAATAAATCCTATTCTAAATGCCGTTCTTGTACCCCATATTATACCATAAAATATATCATATTGTCCCTCTGCAGTTCCAAAAATATGTCCTTCCCCAGGTGGTTGAGGCTCAAATCCCCAGCCATCTCTAGGTACCATATATGGATCTCTAGGATCTGCAGGAGGTGCAATCCATGGAGCAAATATTGCTATTAAAGCAAATGCAATAACCAATATTAATCCAATCAACGAAATCTTATTTTGAAATAATCTTTTTACTACTTCTTGCCATTCCAATTACATCACCCCAATCTGATCCTAGGATCAATTATAGCGTATGATACATCTACACATAGATTTATTACAATAAGTAAAAATCCAAAGTAAAGTGTACCACCCAATACAGCTGGATAGTCTAACTGTTGTGCTGCTTGTGCCATAAATTGTCCAAGACCTTCTATATTGAATATTGTTTCGGTAATTACTAATCCACCTAATAATCCTAAAACCATTCTACCCGCAACAGTTACAACAGGAATTAAGGCATTTCTAACAGCATGCTTATAAACAACTACATTTTCAGTTACACCTTTTGAGCGAGCTGTTCTAATGTAATCTTTTCTTAAAATTTCAAGCATACTTGAGCGAGTAATTCTCATTATAAAAGCCCACCATAATATTGAAATTGTAACAACTGGGGCAATCAAGTGTCTTATAGCATTACCGACAATAGCTAAATCACCATTTAATAATCCATCTAGTATAAAAAAGCCTGTATAATTTATAAATGCAGAAGAATTTACTATTTCTAAAGCCCATGCACTGAGCCTAGATGGAGGGAACCAACCCAAAGTACCGTAAAAAATCATAAGCATTATTAATCCGAAAACAAATGTTGGAACCGACCAACCGATTATCGCTAATACTCTACTCACGTGATCCCAAATATCATTGTGGTGGACAGATGCGAAAACTCCTAAAACTATTCCTCCTAATACAACTGGTAATAAGGCTAATATACCAAGTTCAGCTGTAGCAGGAAACCGGTCTATAAAAGCTTCATTTACAGTAGCACCTGCCGACTCTGACCAACCTAAATCACCCTGGGCTACTCCTTTAATCCATCTTCCATACTGCTCATACCAGGGATCATCTAAACCATATCTACTTACTAAGACATCAACATCAACATTTTTTAACTGTGATGGATCTGTCACATATGTACTAAGCCTTTGATAAGGACTAAGCATCATAATCATACTGAAAACTAATAATGTAACACCAATTAAGATAATTGGAAGTATCAGTAATCTTCTTACAATATATGATATCATCTTAAATCTCCTTCTTTTATAAAATAATAGATATCAGGGGAGAGAACTCCCCTGATATTATTTTACTGTAATTCATTTTTAATATTAATTACTCTTGTGCTTTATAGATATTGTAGTAATAAATACCATCATGTAGTATTGGATCATATTCCCAACCTTGTACCCAGTCACGCATTAAAATATGGGCAGTTGGCTGATATAGATATATATCTGTTGCATATTCATAAGCAATATTTTGAATCTCTGTATAAATTTCTTCTCTTTCTTCTTGTACAGTAGTTTCTACACCACTATTTACTAGCTCATCAATATTGTGTTCAGCAGCAAACTCTGCATAATTTTCACCTTTGAAATTACCAAAGGTACCATCAGTTCTCATGAATGGAACTGTAAAGTTATGTGGATCAGCATAGTCTGCTCCCCATCCAATAAATCCAAGTGTAAATTTACCAGCTACTAATCTATCTAGATATGAACCCCATTGGATTCCACGCATATTTACTTTGAACTTAGGATTAATTTGTTCAATATTATATTTTAACATTTGTGAAGCAGTTTGACGCATACTGTTACCTGTGTTATATAATATTGTAATTTCAAATCCTTTTTCCCAAAGTTCTCCATCAAAAGCTTGTTTGAAGTGTTCTTCAGCTTTATCAAGGTCCATTGTATAAACTGGTGAATCTTCTTCCCAACCTAAGAAAGGTTCTGGAATTGGACCACGAGCTTGTTGTCCGTCTCCATCCATAACATCTTTAACAAAAGCATCATAGTTCATCGCATAGTTAAATGCTTTTCTAACATGAATATCTGCAAAGAAGTCAGATGGAATACCATTACCATCAAGTTTACCACTATGAACATCTTGGTTACCTTGAGTGTCAATTGTCCAGTTCATTAGACCATAACCTGTATATAAGTTAGGTAGACCTGTAATTAATTCAACACCGTCTAATTCTGCTACCTGACTTTGATACTGTTTGTCCATATAAACTACATCAGCATCTCCACGTTGTAACATAAGTTTACGTGTTGACCATTCATCAATATAGTTAATGATTACTCTTTCTAATTGAGCAGGTTCTCTCCAATATCCATCAAATCTATCTAAAGCAATTCTTTGACCTTTTTCCCAAGTGTTTAATTCAAAAGGACCAGTACCATTTGGGTTTTCATGAAGTGCATCTTCTTCTTTAGCTAAATCATGATACTCAGGAATTGATTCAGGACTTCCATCCCAAGCACCTTGTTCAATACTCCATTCTTTATCAATAATAGCACCAAGACCATTGTCATGAACTATAGCACTCATGAATGTAGGGTTAGGTTTAGGAAGATGAAATATAACATTGTTTCCATCTACTTCAATTGCTTGGTCAAGTTGTTCATATAATTCTCTTGACTGTTCAGCAGTTAATTGACTAGGATCATCAACACCAACTACTCTTGAACTAAGATCAGCTAAACCATCAGCATCAAATAATGGCCCATAAAGCATCCAAAATGGTCCACCATTACGATCAAAGATTAAACCTCTCATGAAACTATATTTAACATCTTCAGGAGTTAATGTGCCGCCTTCGTGGAACTTTACTCCTTCTCTAATAGGGAATACATAAGTGGTTTGATTATCTCTCACTAAACCATTTTCAACAGTTGGAACTTTAGTTGCTAACATTGGTTCATACTGTGTGATATCACCTTTTTTGAACATAATTAGGTTTTCATAAATGTTAGCATAAATTTCAGAACTTGCATTATCATATTGATAATGAGGATCTAAACTGTCAATTGTACCCATATTTACTTTTGTAAATGTTGTAGGATTTTTCACCTGTGCCATAGCACCAATGGATAATGATAAAATTAATGTTAAACTTAATACTAAAATAAGAATTTTAGATTTCTTCATTTAAACTTATTCCTCCTCCATATTTTTAACAATTTATTAATTCTACTTTATACTACTTACTACTTTGATACTGGTTGTATTTCCACCCCCCTTTTGATGGTTTCTATTTTTATTTTTAAAAGTACTGAATAAAGTATTATTATACTTCATTATATATAAATTATCAAATTTTAGCATTAAAATCAATTTGATTTATACATAATTTATTAGAATCATTATTGTAAAATTAATATAATATTTTATTTTCTCAATTATATTGTAGATAAATATTAATTTTATTTATTAATTAATTAAAATTTTAACATAATATATTTATTATATCAAGAAAATTTGAGTAATTATTTAATATTTGATTAATAATAAATGAATATCTTAAATATTCATTCACTTAAATTCAAATTTTTTTCCAACTTGCAGATAATTCCACTAATTAGAAAATCAATAATCTCTGGGAAAAATTCATTCCCAATATCATTTTTATGTAATAGAACATAAAAAATAGAATCAATACTTGCTAATAATAATCTAATATCTATATTTTTATTAATACTACCTTCTTCTTGCCATTTTTTTAATTGTGGGGCAAACAAATCATACGCATAATTAAATTGTACGTTCTTTTTTTTCATATCTAAGCTTTTTCGATATTTATCATGTACATGAGGATTAAAAAAAGCTCTTAATACCGGATCAGATCTCATTATATTTAAAAATTCATAAATTGCTTCCTTAACTATCTCTGATGGTTTAGCGTCTTTTTTAAATAATTTTAGAAGTTTCATTTTAGCTTGATCATGTTTGGTTATATAAATATCTAAAAATAATTCTTCTTTCGAATTAAAATAATTATAAAAGGTGCCCACACTTATACAAGCCATTTGTGTTACATCTTTTACTTTTGTTTCTTTATAACCTTTTTTTGTGAAAAGTTCTGTTCCACATTCTAATAACTCATTTTTTATTTCGTCCAAATAAGTTGCACCTCCTACACTTACTCACAATATATTATATTATATAAAAATATATTAAATCCTTTTTTATTTATAAATAAATGTATAATTATTTATGATTTTATACTCTAAAGAAATCAATATTCATAACTATTATGTATGCTATTATAGAAGTTGTACCACATATTAACGAACCCCATATTATATCAATAACAGTTAACATTACCGGCCAATCTTTAATTGTTGCTAAATTGGTTATATCATAGGTGGCATATGTAATAAAACCATAAAACAAACCAGCAAATAATGCATACTGCCAACTTTGATTAATTATAGCAGTATTTAATACAAAAAAGACTAACCCTGCAATAAAGAATAAATAAAATATTACAGCCACTTTCATATCAAACTTTTCTTTTAATAAAAAACCAATTTGTTTTCTATATAAATCTCTTGCTATAAAACCTAACCAAATTGAATCAATTAATATAAATATTAAAAAAGCTAAAATGTAAACTTTAAAATAACTATACATTTAGTCCACCTTCTCGTTTTATTTTTTTAAAAAATCCTTAATTCTTTTTATTCCCTCTTTACTATCATCAACATCTAAAGTTAATTTTTCTATTGGACATAAATCAGTGTTATCTCTATTTTTTATAGCCTTAACTATTAATTCTGCATCATATTTTAAATTCCTTTTTTCAAAAATATCTACTGCACCATTACTTACAATTTTACCAAAACAATACTTAACAGAACTATAATCACATACCATAGCTACTGCCCTACCGATTATTTTGTCTGCGACAATAGCATTTTCTAATATTTCAGGATCATTTTCTAATAAACCTACAATAGATCCTACACTTTCTTTTTTACTTTTATATACAACTTTATTATCTTTTACTATCACTAGGGTATAATCACTTTCTTTAAGTTTATTTATTGCTAGTTCTTTATCATTCATTTATATATTCATTCCTTTATAATTATATTATATATGAAGTTCAACCACATCTTGATCTTCTAAAATATGATCTTTTGCAACATTTTGTCCATCAAATTTAGCTGATCCCCATATTCTAGCCTTTTGAAGTTTATTAGCAAAATCTTTATGAATTAGTCGAGCAAAATCTAAAACTGTGCTACCTTTTTTTAATATAAATGGTTGATCATAATCCGCTTCTTCTCCAGGAGCTTTACTGTAAGCTCTAATAATATTTAGCTTTTTAAACATTATTTCAGGTATTTTTTCTAAATTATATTTTGTTTTAGTTGATATTTTAAGAGGTGTTATTTTAGGATAAAGTTCTTTTATGATCTCTAGGTTATCATCTATACCTTCTAAATCTGATTTATTTGCAATTACTAATATATCATCAAGTTGATAAGCTTTAACATTTTCAGGAGCATCTTCTCTTATTAATCTTTTACTTTCTAAAAACTCAATAATTCCAGATAATTGGTCTAAACAATCCTTTGATGAAATATCAATAACGATAACTAAATAATCAGCATGAAATATAGCACTAACCATTGGACCGGGAACATCTTCAGGTACTAATGGAGGTGTATCAATCATTTGAATTTGTATATCTTCAAAGTTTATCATGCCAGCAGTTGGAAGATTTGTTGTAAATGGATATTTTGCCACTTTGACCTTTGCATTACTTAAAGATGCAACAATTGAAGATTTCCCAACATTAGGATAACCCAATAATATTACTTGTCCGGCTCCTTCTTTATCAATTAAATATGGATTATATGTGCTTTTAGATTTGCTCGTCTTTTCTTTTTCTTCTTTTAATTTAGAAATCCGTTTTTTTAAATCCGCTTGAAGTTTTTCAGTTCCTTTATGTTTTGGCATTATAGAAAGCATATCTTTTAAAGCTGCAATCTTTTCTTCAGGTGTTTGTGCATTTCTAAATACTTCTTCAGCTTCATAATATTGAGGTGGTAAATTAGCTGGCATATTCTTAAACCTCCTTACAATTTATAATATATCTTATATTAATAATTAAAGAGAAAGGTTTAATATTCCTTTTTTAGTTTATATATTATACAGCAGCTTCAACTGATAATTTAGATTCATCATATCTTTTCAAATAATTTATTACTATTGGTACTATTATTAATTGTCCTAAAATACCTGGAAAACCAGCAGTTATTGTGCCGAATATATAAATAAATGGATTTGTTGGAAGTCGACCAAAACCAAATCCAAAAACCAATACCATTACTATTATAGAAGCCATAACTCGACCTACTAACATTGTAATAATTAATGATAAATATCTATTCATCTTAGCTCTTTTAAATAAATATCCCATAGATAAACCATATATAGCTAACTCTCCTATCATGATTGGTAACATAGGTAAAACTGGTGGCATCCCAGTAAATAATGAACTTAAAATTGGTGTAATCAAACCAATGATTAAACCAAATAAAGGTCCTAAAAATGCACCACCAATTAATACTGGTAAATGCATTGGTAATAATACTCTTCCTAAACCAGGTCCTCCTATTAGATGAAAGATAATTGGTAATATAATTCCTAACGCAATAAATAAAGCACTGTAAACATATTTTTTGGTATTCATATTCTTTTCCTCCTTTTAATAATAAAAAAAGGTCTCACCTGTATTTTCTGCAGGTAAAGACCTTCGTGATCCTTATAATTCTTTAATTTATATAATGTTTTTAATTTGTTCTATTGCTTCTTCAATCAGTTCATTTAAGGACTTGTCGCTAACCCCAACTAATTGAACATGAGGTTGTTTCATCCCAATAATTACTTTTTTAGCGTTAGAACTAGCGATAGCTTCGGCCATCACAGTTGTAATTTCACCTTTCATCGAATTGGGAATTATTAATCCTAGTGGACCAATTATTATATCAACTTTCTTAACATTTATGGCAATTGCATTTTCACCTGTTGCACCTTCATCAGCACCATTAGTAATCATCTTTGAAGTAGCACCGGCATTCGTGCCAAGAGCTAATATCTTTAGATTATTACCAAATTCTTTTTTTATTTTGTTAACAATTTGTGAACCTAAACCGCCACCTAAACCATCTATAACTGCTACTTTCAATTTGTCCACCTTCTTGTTTATTACTGAAAATAATAATATCAAATTATCTTTTAACTTGCAAGAAGTATATACTAACCTCCTGCAGATGGTGGAAATAAAGTTACAATGTCTTGATCATTTAATTTAGTCTTTAATTTATCAATATGAAAAATGTTCTCACCATTTACTAAAATAATAGAACCAGTTTTTATTTCACTTGAATTTAATAGTTTTGCAGAAAAATATCCTGAAAAATCATCATCTAACCTTTTAATTAAATCTTCAATAGTTGCTGTATTTTCAAATTCATAATTTACTTCAGAAGTTTTTAAATTTAATCTAAATAAGGAATATAGTTTAACTTTTACTTTCATATTTATTATAGTCCTAATTCATTTAATTTATTTTGACTTATTTGACCTTCTGGGGTCCATCCTCGTTCTTCATAATATTTAGGTAATATTTCTTCGAATTTTGAAATAGCACCCTTTTGAGGACCATCAGGTAATGGATCTTCAGTAAATCTTTTAGGTAATGTATCTTCTTTAGGGCTTATTCCTGCTTCTAAGTTGAATTTTCTTTCTAAGTTATATATTCTTTCTCCAACTTGAAGAAGTTCATCTGAATTATAGTTAAAATCAGTTCCAGCATTTACAATTTCTCTGTAATCATCTAATCCTAATGCAAATGAAGTAAATAAACACATCCCTACTGAATCTATTACTGCTGTTAAGTCTTGGAAGATCTTAACCCATTCTGGTTTACCTTTTAGTTCCTGAGGATCAAGCTTTTCAGGAGCACCAATTATCTCAGGTGAAATCATATAACCTCTTACATGGCAACCTCCACGATTTGAAGTAACGTAATTTAGACCATGTCCTTGAACTCCTCTTGGGTCATAAGCAGGTAATTCCTGTTTTTTAACAGACATTGAAAGTTCTGGATGTCCTTTAGAATCTGCTAACCTATATGATCCCATTGCTAGTTTATCCCCAAAACCTTCTCTATAAGCTAATTGTTTTGTGTAATAAACAATTGATTCAGAAGAACCAAAATTAAGTTCTGGTCCATTTTGTAATTCTTCTTTATCAATATATCCTTTTTCATATAGTTCCATTGCACAAGCTATTGTAGTACCTGCACTAATTGTATCAATACCTAATTCATTACATAAGAAGTTAGCTTCAGTTATTGCATTAATATCATCAACACCACAGTCTGCTCCAAATGCCCAACCTGTTTCATACTCTGGTCCTTCACCTGCTCTACCATTAGGTAGTTTAACATCACGTCCACATCTTATTGGACAGCCATAACAACCTTTATTAGATTGTAAATAACCTTTTTCAACTAAAGCTTCACCTGATACTTCTTCTGTTTTATCAAAAGTACCAAATTGGAAGTTCTTTGTCGGATAAAGTCCACTTGAATTAATGATATTATCTAAAACTTTTGTTCCTAATGCTGGAAGACCTTCACCAGTAACACCATCTTCTTTTAACATTTTAGTTTGTTTTCTAACAACTTCCATTGCACTTTCTTTATCATAGTTTACTTTATTTTCATCTGATTTTACTACCACAGCTTTAAGATTTTTAGAACCCATTACTGCACCAACACCTGTACGACCAGCAGCTCTGTTTTTTTCATTCATAATTGAAGCAAATAATACTTGATTTTCTCCTGCAGGCCCTATACAGCTTACCTTAGCATTATCATCACCAAACTCTTCTATTAACATATCTGTTGTTTCATTTACTTTCTTACCCCAAACATGGGAAGCGTCCTTTAATTCAGCCTTGTCCCCTTTAATAGAAAGATAGACTGGTTTATCAGACTTTCCTTCAAATATAATCATATCATTACCACTAAAACGCATCTCTGCTCCAAAAAATCCACCTGAATTACTACTTGCTATTGTACCTGTTAATGGTCCCTTTGTAACAACCATATAACGTCCACCAGTGGAAGCAGCTGTACCAGTAAGTAAACCTGTAGCATAAATTAATTTGTTTTCAGGACTTAAAGGATCTACTTTTGGGTCTATTTCATCATATAGAATTTTTGATGCTAAACCCCTACCTCCTAAATACTTTTCAACCTTTTCACCTGCAATAGTTTCTCTTTTTACTGTTTGGTTTGTTAAGTCTACTCGTAATACTGAATACTCTTGAATTTTACCCATTAATTATAATACCTCCTTTATAGTTTATCTTCTTTCCAAACACGGGAGGCTACAGTATTTCTACTATAACCCAGCGGTCAATTTGCCATAAACATTTTATGTTTTTAGGCTCAGAGACTCGAAGGTATATTATAATAATTACAGGGAAAATATAAAATTCCTTTAAGTTTAGTTATAAATAATAATTTCACAAAAATATTTTTATGGGCATTGCACAATCCCTTTTCCCCATAAGCAATCACCACAGACAGGGAAAGTGTTACCATGACAGTCCTTTTCATTTGTTTTAGACATATCACAACCTGAACATTGTGTACATTCAGAAAAAGAAAAATCAATTAATTTTTTTCTAAAATTAATAAATTCATCACTATTATATATTTCTTTTACTGTACTTTTTTGTATTTTATCAATTGTATACGATTTGAAATGTTTTTTTCTTTCTCTTATGTAACAATCATAACTATGCATTAATGCTATACAAGGACTTACTTCACCTTTCCAATTAATAGCTATACTACCATGTTCTACAAACTTACAATAACCACTATGGGGATCAAAAGGTATTTGTCTTGTACTAATAGAACTTGTTTTACCCATAATTTTTGAAATATACTTTACTGTTTCTTCATTTAAATCTGTTGGAGGAAGATATATTTCAGGTCTATGCTCTGTCCTTTCTTTTGGTTGTGATCTACTATTACTAAAAGAATAAAGTATCTCATCTGTCATTGCTTCTGTATAAGGTAATAGATTAGTTAAAAATATAAAAGAAGCTCCTAATTCAAAAGCTAGTTTTCTTAAATCTTTTAATTCTGATATATTTGATTTCATGATAACAAATTCAATACCTATTTCTGTTTTATTATCATTATACTTTTCTTTTAAACTTTTAAACCTTTTGACATTTTTTATTATTTCTTCTAAATCTGCTCCAGATCTTATATCTGCCATTGTTTCCGTAGAAGTTCCATCTAGAGAAACCACTAAACTATCCAAACCAGCTTTTAGTAATTTTTTTGACATACTTTCATTTAATAATAATCCATTAGTTATGATTTGTGTTTTTACATTTAATTGTTTAGCTTTCTCTATCATTTTTACTATATCAGGATGGTAAAGAGGTTCTCCTATACCCCAAAAACTTATCATTTCTATGTTTTCAAATTCTTTGAGATCATCAATGATTTTCATGTAATCTTTATACTTCATTCCTCCAATTTTTTCATTCCAAGAATGTCTCACACAAGTTTTGCAGTTTAAGTTACAGTCTGATGTGGGTTCTATATATACTCTACTTAATAAAGGATCAGCTCTTTTTATCAAAAGTGTGTCTCCATCTTTTTTTATTCTTAGTTCTGTATCTTTTTTTAAATTTAACTCTTTTAAAATATCAGCTGGTAAATTTAACTTGCCATTTTTATCTATCTTTACTTTGATTTCCTTTTCTAACTTATCATTAATTCCACTTTTTCTCCAAAATTGAGGGTTATTTATTATAAAGCCCATATTAATCTCCTTTCAAAAATTTATTTATCATTAATAATATTATAAATTAAATCTCAAAAAATAAAAAGACACCCCTTAAAAATTAAGAGATGTCTTTATAAGTTCATTATGCAGTTTGAAATTGTTTTGAATAGAATTCTTTATAATGTGCATCTTTTTCTAATAATTCTTGATGACTGCCTTTTTCTAACAATCTACCTTTTTCAATAAATAATATTTTATCCGCATTAATTATCGTTGAAAGTCGGTGTGCAATAATAAATGTTGTTCTATTCTGTCGTACTTCATTTACTGCCTCTTGTATTAGTTCTTCAGTTTCAAGATCAACTGATGAAGTTGCTTCATCTAATATTAATAGCCTTGGATCTTTTAAAAATGCTCTAGCAATAGAAATCCTCTGTCTTTGACCACCAGACAATTTAACACCTCTTTGTCCTACCTGAGTGTCATATCCATCTGATAATTCTTCAGTTATAAACTGATGTGCATTTGCTTTTTTAGCACATTCAGTTATTTCTTCTCTAGTAGCATCTGGTTTACCATATGCAATATTTTCTGCAACTGAGGTTGAGAATAAGAAATCTTCCTGCATTACCATTGCCATAGATTGTCTTAATTCTTCCAATTCATAATCTTTTATATCTTTATCATCAATTATTATTTGACCACTATCAATGTCATATAATCTTAATAGCAGTCTAACTATTGTAGTTTTCCCTGATCCACTTGGACCAACTAATGCAATAGTTTGATTTTCTTTAGCTTCTAAATTGATTCCTTTTAAAACTGTATCTTCATCATATGAAAAATGAACATTATTAAATTTAACTTCACCTTTTAAATTATCAGCAGATATTTCACCTGTATTATTTTTTATATCTGGTTGTATATCTATATGATTAAAAAATCTTTCTATACTTGCAAAAAATCTACTTATACCTTCAGTCATCTGTACCATTCTAAGTAATGGTTCCCTAAATCTCTCTAAATATCCATAAAAGGCAACTATTGTACCTATACTAAGAGCTCCTATAGATGTAAGATAACCTCCATAACTTAAGACTGCTAAAACTCCAAATATATTCAACATTCTAGATCCTGGAATTAATAAACTTATATACTTAATCGCAACCATTCTTGCCTGAGCATGATCATCGTTTTTCTGAGAGAACCTATCCATTTCATGTTCTTCATTATTAAATGCTTTAATAACTTTAATTCCTGCTAAATTATCTTCAAGTTTATCATTCATAATTGCTTTGTTTTCTCTTGTTTTTCTAAAAGCTTTATGCATCTTTTTCATTAAAAAATATCCAAAAATCATTAATATTGGTGTAAAAATCAAACTCATTAAAGCCAATTTAACACTCATAGAAAAAAGTATTATTACAGTACCAGTAATTATCACAAAAGAAGTTATTATCGCTTCTGGACCATGATGTATAAATTCCTGTAACCTATTTAGATCATCAATTATTCTAGACATTAATTCACCTGTTTTTTTATTATCATGAAAGTTCATTGATAATTCTTGATAATGATTGTAGAGATCATTTCTCATATCTCTTGTTATATACTGCGCAAACTTGTGACCATAAAAAACTCTAATACCTCTAATGATATTAGCACTAAGATAAATCGCTAATGCCCATAAAACTAAAATCAAAATATTACTAAACTCACCACTGGGAATAGCCTCATCAATAATATTTCTAATAATTAATGGAGGGGCTAAAGCCAGTAAAGCACCTACAACATGTAAAAATTGTATGGAGAAATATTTAAATTTTCTATCTTTAATATAATGATTATAGAATTTCTTTAATAAATTAAAATAATTGTAATCTTTACTATTATAATCTATTTCCTTATTAAATCTGCTCACTATATTTCCCTCCCTTTAAACTTAACTCCATATTAAGTTTAAGTAATTAACCATAATATGTCAAATGATTGAAAGATTAATTAATGTGTTTAACCAAGATAATTAATTTGTTTGAATTAATTTAATACTACCTATCTCTTTTATACTATATTGGAGATTCGATTTAAAAATTATTAGATTAAATATTGTAAAGAACAGTGAACCAAAAAGAAATATAAAAAATATAGATATGTTTTCCAATAGATATCCAGATAATATTAATGATATTGGAACAATAATTTTAATAATACTAAATTTCACACTTATGACTCGACCAAGTATATTATTTGGAACAACTGTTTGAATAAGTACACTGGATGGTATATCAACCCAAGATACTATTATACCTCCCATTGTCATAAGGAATGTATAATAAATAATTATAAAAGATTGACTAGGTCTGCCATTAAATAATAATGGCAAAATAAATAACATTACTCCAATCCCTGTATAATAACCTATGTTTTTTAAAATAGTATTATAAGTTGTTACTTTAAGTATTCTTTTAATCAAAACAGCACCCAATATCATACCAACAGGTAAACCACTTTGTACTATTCCATATACATATGAGTCAACATTCCAGATTGTATTTAACAAATAAGGTATTGGAACAATAATAGTAAAGTTAAAAAAGAAATTTAATGATATAAATATATATACCAATACTTTAAGTTGTGGTCTTGAAAAAATATATTTAAATCCATCCTTTAATTTATTATATACACCTATAGAATCTTGTTTATCAAAATTATTACTATCAACATTGTAATTATAATTTATAAATAATTCTATTATTCCAGCCACAAAAAATGATAGTCCATTTATTAATATAAAAGTCTTGGTATCTACTATTGTATAGACTAATCCTCCCAATATTGGTCCCATTAAATGTGACATTGATTCTATTATCCTTGCAAAAGAATTAATCTTTACTAAATTTTTATCTGATACCAAATTAGGTTTTGCAGATTCAATACCTATATTAAAAAATACAGAAAAAACTGTCATTAAAAAGGTACTAAAATATATTAATAAAGTATTTAATCCAAATTTTATTACAATAAAATAGATTAAGGTTAAAAATATTCCGTTAATTAAATCTGATCCAACTACTAGAATTTTTTTATCAACATAATCTGCTAAAACACCAGCAAATGGATTGATTAAAACAATAGGCAAAGTATAAAGCACAATATTTGTGGCAAAAGTAAGTCCTGAACCAGTTGAATTTAATAAATACAATCCGACTACAAATGTATAAATAGCAGTTCCAAATAATGATATCGATTTTCCAGATAAAAACAATAATAAGTTTCTATTTTCCTCTTCAAAAAGTTGATCTTTAATTAATGATAATGATGATTTTAACATATATATCCCTCCATTATTTAACTTAAATTAAGTATACATAATGGAGGAAGGACGATGACAAGAGCTAATATGATGATATATATTTATAAAATAGTTAAAAGATGGGGTTGCCCCCATCTTTTAAAATTAATTATTAACTAATAATGTCGGATAAGATTGTATCTTTAATAGTTCATTGAATCTTTTTATTTTATTTCCGCTATTTATATAGTCTTGCACTATTTTTTTGCCTTGATAATATGTTATTGAATAAATCTTTTTAAATTGAGAACTTTTAATATTAGATAATAGATGTTCTAACATAAAATCAGGTTGTATAGTATATTTGCCAACATACTTTTTAATTTCATCTTCTGATCGACCATCTTCAAACATCATTACTGCATTATTAGCAATTTGATCAATAGAATTTATCCTAGATGCTTGTAATAAAGATTTTAAATTTACATCATCTATTTTTATTTTATATTTTCTATAAATATCATTAACTAAGTAAGATAAAAAAGAATCATTAGAGATAATCATATCAAAAGCTATTTCACCGATACCTTCAGAAACAACTAACTGAGGGCTGTTTAATAAAAAAACTTGATTTTCAAAATATCCCTTATCATGAACTAAATACTTTTCTTTCATTAAAAATTCTGTATGATGACCAGGATATAATTCATGAGCAATTAAAGGAATCGCTTGAAAAAAATTAAAAGGAATATCTTTATTAATCTTTAATTTTGATTTTAAGTTTCCAATATATCTGGTTGATGCTCCATAATTTTTATTGCTTACTAATTCAACAACAACATCATCGTTTGGTATATTAACAATATTTTTTGAATAATCTCTGACTACTTCTATCAATTCATTAATTAAACTTAACATTTTTTGATTATCATCAAAAAAATAAGTGTTTCTTTGTAACCATTCATTATATCTTTGATTTAGATCCCCACTACCTGGTAATCCATCATCAATAAGTTTAAGACCTTCTTCAAATACTTTTTCATCTGTCCAAACTAAATCAAGATCCAAAATGTTCTTAACTTGTTTTTTAAAACTAATATTATCATTATTTAAAATTTCTAATATAGTTTGAAAAGCTAATAGATGTTTTTTTATAAATTTTTTTCGACTGTTTTCAAATTTAATATTATCAATTTTGTTTTTTAATCTTTTTGTATCTTTAATAAGATTTTTTATAGTAAATAATTCTTCTTTTTCAACTTTAGTTTTCAAGTTATCAGGACCAATATAGGAATCAATATAATAAGTACCTTCTTTATTAAACAATCTATCAATTCTTAATGCCAATGAAACATAATCTTTTAAAAATTTTTCTTTCAATATTATCTCCCCCGTTTTATATTTATTATATAATAAGTTTAATATATTGGGGAAGGTCCACCACAAGACCTATTTTAATATTTTTATTAAAAAATCTTTTGAAAAGATGGAGTATACTTTATCTTTTTGCTTTTAATTGGTATGAAAATATATGATCACCCACTTGAGCATAATCTTCATATTTTCCAAAAGTTTGATCTATTTTAAATATTTTTGAGCTATTTTCTTTTAGTATTTTAAATTGTTGGTCTATAAACTTATCTTTTACATTTTCAAGCCTAAAATTTTCTCTAAAAATTGGATCAATAATATTTTTAGGACCAAATCTTTTATATAATATAAACGTAGCTAGATATAATATTTCATCTTTGTAATATTGGTCAAGTTCAATAGGCAAGAAATTTTTGTTATCAAAACAATAGTTTGAAGTACCCGAGAAATCTAAGACTATATCAACAAGATTATCTTTTAAAGGTAGATTGGGAAGATTGGAAGTAATAAATATCAAATTAGATTTCTTTGATGAAAGTTCTAATAAATTTTTTAAATATTTATTTAACCCATGATTATTATCAACACATATATAATAAGAATTCTCTGGTAAATCATTATATACCTGTCTTAAAAAATAGCCAAAACCAGAACCTGGTTCTAATATTATTTTTTCTTTTAGATTTTCTTCCAATAATTCTTTTTTTAACCATTCTATACTATTATATGATTCATCAATATGTTTTGAATCAGTTTTTTGTATATACTTTTCAATATGTTCATCTTCAATTTTATTTTCAACAATATTAACATTGTTACTTACTATAATACCCTCATCAATTTCTGCTATATATCCACATTCACAACTTAATTGACCATTTAATATTTGATTATCTACTACTTCATCTGCAGATAATATTAAATTACTTTTACATTTTGGACAACTAAAAAATGTTAATACATTTAGATCAATACCTAACTTGTTTTTCTCTGTTACTTTGTTTTCTTTTAATATTTTCAACTCTTCTTTTAAAGAGTTATGCGCTTCTTTTAGTTGCTTAACTTCTTTTTTTATTTCTTCAATTTTATTTTTATATAAATTTTGATAATATGTATTTTTTTGATAAGGAGTTAATCTTCCAATTCTTTTAAAATTAAATATTTCTTTTATTTCTTGTAAGGTAAAGTTCATATCTTTTAACCTTAATATTTCTTGAATATCTGTTTCACAGCCTTTATCAAAATAATAATGTCCACCCTTTTTAATTGGTACAATCAAATTTAACTCCATATAATATCTTACTGTATCA
>JBEPXG010000004.1:6635-19176 GCA_041642015.1 Halanaerobiales bacterium | reverse complement strand
CAGGATCAAATTTTTCTATTTTTGATATGCCAGACTTTCCATCTATTAAATTATTCCAGAACTTTTCAGCTTCCATACCAAGTGCTGAAGCAACACCAAGTCCTGTCACAACAACTCTATTACTCATAATTTATGAACCTCCAAATTTATATTTTTTTTACTGCTTTTTCTAAACTAGCTTTATCTTCAACATTATATGTCTTAATAGAACGATCAATTCTTCTCATAAGAGCCTTCAACACTCTACCAGGACCAACTTCTAAAGCTAAATCTATACCTTGCTCACCCATTAATTCCATACTTTCAACCCAACGTACCGGACTTGTTAACTGTTTTTCTAAAGCTAATATAATTTCATCCTTTTCTTTAACTATATTAGCAGTACTATTAGCTACAACTGGAATTACAGGATCATTAAAATCAATTGATTCAATATAGCTTTTCAATTTATTTTTGGCTGGTTCCATTAGTTGTGAGTGAAAAGCTGAACTTACATTCAATTCAATCACTTTTTTCGCACCAGCTTCTGATGCTAATTCCATAGCCTCTTTTACAGCTTCTTTTTCACCAGAAATTACTATCTGCATAGGTGAATTTATATTTGCTAATTCACAAATCCCATCTACCTGATTACAAATTTCTTCAATTTTAGATTGATCCAAAGCAATTATTGCTGCCATTGTACCTTCAGATTCATCATTAACAGCAGATGACATTAGTTCTCCTCTTTTTCTCACCAACTTTAATCCGGTTTCAAAATCAAAAACACCAGCTGCACATAATGCAGCATATTCTCCTAGACTATGACCAGCTACCATTTCAGGCTCTATGCCTTGACTTTTTAATAATTCATAGGCTATCATACTAACAGTAAAAATAGCTGGTTGTGTATTTTGAGTTTCAGTAAGTTTTTCTTCTGGACCATTAAAACAAAGATCTTTTAAATCAA
Source organism: Halanaerobiales bacterium (assembly GCA_041642015.1). Taxonomy (GTDB): domain Bacteria; phylum Bacillota; class Halanaerobiia; order Halanaerobiales; family M55B127; genus M55B127. The sequence goes on along the minus strand of JBEPXG010000004.1, from coordinate 18,227 downwards.
ATCCTAATATATTATTTGCTTTTTCAAAATATTCTTTGGCCAAATCATAATTCTCGTAAAAATCTTTTCCCATTTCAACATATTGAGATCCTTGGCCAGGAAATACAAAAGCTAATTTACTCATTATTAATCACTCCATTAATTATTATATGTTTTCATTCCACTCAATTATTGTTGCTGCCCAGGTTAAGCCAGCCCCAAAAGCTACTAAAAGAACATTATCTCCATTTTTTATTTTTCCATTTTCTCTTGCTTCTGCCATAGCAATAGCAACAGATGCACTTGATGTATTACCTAAATCAGGTAAATTAACATATACTTCTTCTTCATCAAGTTTTAACCTTCTTCTAGCTGATTCAATAATTCTTGTATTAGCCTGATGTGGAATTAATAAATCAATATCTTCGGTAGTTAAATTTGCTTTTTTAATTACATCTTTTGAAGCTTTTTTCATTGTTTTCACAGCAAATTTAAATACTGGATTACCTTCCATTCTAATATAATGTTGTTTGTTTTTAATTGTTTCTCAAGTAGCTGGATTTCTTGAACCTCCAGCTTCCATATATAAAGCATCTGCTCCACTTCCATCAGATCCTAAATCAAAAGATAAGAATCCACCTTTATCAGTTGCTTGTAAAACAGCTGCACCTGCACCATCACCAAATAAAACACAGGTGTTTCTATCTTCCCAATCAGTAATCTTTGATAAAGTTTCAGCACCAATTACCAATACATTGTCATAAAGACCGCTTTCAATAAACTGAGCACCAACACTTAATCCATATACAAATCCAGAACAACCAGCTTCAAGATCAAAAGCTGCAGCATTAGCTGCACCAATTTTATCCTGTACTATACATGCAGTAGCAGGAAAAGCCATGTCTGGAGTCACAGTTGATACTATAATTAAATCTAATTGGTCAGCATCTAAATTAGCTTTATCTAAAGCCTCTTTTGAAGCTTCTATAGCTAAATCAGATGTAGCAGTTTCTTCATCAACAATTCTTCTTTGTTTTATTCCTGTTCTTTTTCTTATCCACTCATCAGTGGTATCAACTACTTCTTCTAAATCTTTATTTGTCATAACATTTGGAGGTAAATATTTTCCCCAACCTGTTATAGTTGCTTTTCTCATTATATATCCACCTTTCTTATCTTACATGCTTTGATTAATATTTAACATTAAATATAGTTTTTACACTACTTATAACCTGTTTACACCCCCTTGAAATTCCACAAAATTTTATATCAGAAAAAGGATATTATTCCTTTATATAATCATTATTTTTATTAATCACTCTAATTGTATCATTAATAATATTATTTATGATTTCTTCTACAGGTAATATATCTGTTACCATACCTGCAATTTGTCCTGCCATTACACTACCATTATCTATATTACCATCTATAACAGCTTCTCTTAATTTACCAGACCCAATTTCTTCTATTTTTTCTTTGCTTACTCCTTCTTTTTCTAAATTATCAATTTTTCGGGTTAATTTATTTTTTAAGTTTCGAACTGGATGACCAGTACTTCTACCAGTTACTACTGCATCTCTATCTCTAGCATTTACAATTGCTTCTTTATATTTTTGATGTGCAATTGATTCTTTTGCACAAACAAACCTTGTTCCCATTTGAATACCAGAAGCTCCTAGTGCCAAAGCTGCAGCAAAACCTCTACCATCTGCAATACCACCGGCTGAAATTACTGGAACATCTATAGCATCAACAAGTTGTGGTACTAAAGTCATTGTTGTTAAATCACCTATATGACCGCCAGCTTCAGTTCCCTCAGCAATAACTGCATCAACACCAGTTCTAACTAATCTTTTAGCTAAAACAACTGATGAAACAACTGGTACTACTTTAATATTATTTTCTTTAAATCTATCAATATATTTACCGGGATTTCCTGCACCAGTAGTTACAATTGGTACATTTTCTTCAATTACTAAATCAACTATATCTTCTGCAAAAGGTGATAAAAGCATTATATTTACAGCAAAATTATTATCGGTAACTGCTTTTACCTTTTTTATTTCTTCTTTTATTACATCTTTAGGTGCATTTCCAGCTCCAATAGTACCTAGTCCACCAGCCTTTGATACAGCAGCAGCTAATTCTCCTGTTGCAACCCAAGCCATTCCACCCTGTATTACTGGATACTTTATATCAAATAAATCACAAATTTCTGTATTAAGATACATCTAAATCACTCCTATAAACAATTATTTCTCAATTTTTTCTTCTATTTTTGCTACAACTTTATTTAAAATCGTTTCTCTAGCCACTTTAATAGCACTATATATAGCTTGTTCGTCAGAACTACCATGACTAATAATTACAGGTGCTTGAAGTCCTAATAGTGGTGCTCCACCATATTTCCTATAATCAAGTTTAGCTTTCATTGCTTTTAATTGATCTTTTAACAATAATGCACCAATCTTAGATTTTAAATTTTCATTTAAAGCTTCTTTTAAAAGATCAAATACATAAGAAGCTACTCCTTCAGTAGTTTTTAAAACAATATTACCTACAAATCCATCACAAACAACTACATCACAATTTCCATTGAATATATCTCTACCTTCAACATTTCCAATAAAATTATCAATCATATTATTATTTTCTATAAGTTCATATGTTTCTGTATTAAGTTTATTACCCTTTTCTTTTTCTTCACCAATACTTAATAACCCAACTCTTGGATTTTTTATATTTAAAACTTCAGATGCATAAATTTGACCCATTAATGCAAATTGTATCAGATGTTGAGGCTTTGAGTCAACATTTGCACCAGCATCTAGTACTAAAGTCTTACCTAACTTAGAAGGAAAAACTGTGGCTATAGGTGGTCTTTTAACATTCTTAATTCGACCAACTTTAAAGATACCTGCTGCCATAACTGCACCAGTATTACCTGCTGATATAAATGCATCAGCTTTTTTATCACTAACTAAATTAGTTCCGACAATTAGAGAAGAATCCTTCTTTTTTCTTAAAACATCTGATGGTTTATCCATCATTGTAACTTCTTGCTCAGCATTTACAACTTCTATTTTTTCTTTATTATAACTAAAGTTCTTTAATAGACTATTAATTTTGTTAGATTTTCCTGTTACTATACAAGTTATATCATTAAAATCATTAACAGCTTTTACAGTACCTTTTAATATTTCTTCAGGAGCATTATCTCCACCCATTGCATCTATAACTATTCTCAATAATATCAACTCCCTGTATATTTGACTATAGTTATATATTATATATTAATTTCAATTATCCTACTTTTTATGTATTAATTTTTAATTCTAAATAAAAAAATGGCAGGTCTATATTAAGACCTACCATCTTAATCTTTACTTATTTAAAACTTTTTCACCTTTATAATATCCACAACTTGGACATGCTCGGTGAGATAATATTAATTCATCACATTCAGGACATTCTACTAAATTTGGAGATTTTAACTTCCAATGAGTACGTCTTTTTCTCTTTCTGGATTTAGAAGTTCGTTTCTTTGGAACCGCCATATCCTAACACCTCCCATTCTTAACCTATTTTTCTTTGAATTCTTTCAATTTAGCTAACCTTGGATCAACTATTTCCTCTTCACAATCACATTCACCTTCATTAAGATCTTGTCCACAAATTGAACATAATCCTTTGCAATTTTCATCATGAAGAGGTTTTATTGGGATTTCAAGGATTATATTACTAACTAAAATTGGAAAAATATCAACATTTTTTAAATCCTCAATATCTTCTATTAATAACTCATCACTTATTTCAACTTCTATTGGATGAACAAATTCCTTTAGACATCTACTACATTTTAATATCAAAGAAACTTCAAGTTCACCAGTTAAAACAAAAGATTCATCAGTTTTTAAGACATTAAGGTCAATTTTAATTGGATCTTTAATTGGAATTTCTTTTCCTCTAAAATCAATATGGTCTACTTCTAATTGTTTTAAGTAATTACGACTACTTCCAACTTCTAATAAATCACTTAAATCTAATATCAATTTTTTTCACCTCTGTTGTGAACCAGAGTTAATTATATAAAAGATTATAAATCTTTGTCAAGCATTTTATTGATTTTCTACAATATTTTTAGTATCTCTAGCAATAACTAACTCTTCATTAGTTGGAATTACAAATGCTTTAACTTTTGAATTTTCAGTTGTGATTTCACGTTCTTCTCCTCTTACTTTATTAGCTTTAGGATCTAATTGGAAACCTAAGTTATCTAAATCAGCTAAAATATGTTCTCTTACACCTGCTGCATTTTCACCAATACCTCCAGTGAATACAACAGCGTCAGCACCATTTAATGCTGCCATATAAGAACCAATATATTTTTTAACTCTATAGCTAAATACTTGATCAGCTAATTCAGCTCTGTGATTACCATTACGAGCAGCTTGTCTAACATCTCTAGAGTCATTACTCACACCAGATACTCCTAATAAGCCACTTTTTTTATTTAAAATATTATCAATTTCTTTTGTACTTAAATCTTCTTTATCCATTAAGAATGGAATAATTGCTGGATCAATGTCACCACTTCTAGTACCCATAACTAAACCTTCTAGAGGTGTCATTCCCATACTAGTATCTATTGATTCACCTTTATTTACTGCTGCAACAGATGCACCATTACCTAAATGACAAGTGATAATTTTTAATTCATCAAAATCTTTTTCCATAAGTTCTGCTGCTCTATTTGCAACATACTTATGAGAAGTACCATGAAAACCATATCTTCTTACACCATGTTTCTCATAATACTCATAAGGTATAGCATAAATATAAGCTTCTTCTGGCATACTTTGATGGAATGCAGTATCAAATACTCCTACCTGTGGTTTATTAGGTAATAACTCCTTACAAACTTTAATTCCTGATAAATTATGTGGATTATGAAGCGGTGCTAAGGTTGAAACTTCTTCAATTTTTTCAATTACTTCATCTGTAATTAAAGTAGAATGGGCAAATTTTTCTCCACCATGAACTACTCTATGACCTACAGCATTAATTTCATCAATACTATTTAATACACCAATTTCAGAATCTAATAACATTTCTACTACATGTTCAATACCTTCTTTATGGTTTTTAATATCAATTGCTTTTTCTACTTCTTGTCCATTATAGTTTTCATATTCAATTCCTGAATCATCAATACCAATTCTTTCTACTAATCCTTTTGCTAAAACTTTTTCCTCTTCCATATTAAATAATTGAAACTTAATTGAAGAACTTCCACTGTTTAATACTAAAACTTTCATTGATTAATTCCTCCTAGTAATTATAAATTTTGTGCTTGAGCTGCAGTAATTGCTACTACATTAACAATATCTTCAACTGAACAGCCTCTTGAAAGATCATTAACAGGTTTAGCCATTCCCTGTAAAATAGGTCCAATAGCACTTGCTTTTGCAAGTCTTTGTACTAATTTATATCCAATATTCCCTGCCTGTAAGTCAGGAAATACTAATACATTTGCTTTGCCTGCTACATCACTGCCTGGTGATTTTTTCTGGCCTACTTCAGGAACTAATGCAGCATCTGCTTGCATTTCACCATCAATCAATAGTTCTGGAGCCATTTCTTTTGCTAAAGAAGTCGCTTCAATAACTTTATCAGCTAATTCGTGCTTTGCACTTCCTTTAGTAGAAAATGATAACATTGCTACTGCAGGGTCAACTCCAGGTAATAGTTTTGCTGTATCAGCAGATGAAACTGCAATTTCTGCAAGTTGTTTGACATCTGGATTAGGATTAACAGCAACATCAGAAAAAATAAATATTCCATCATGTCCATATTCAGTATCAGGTACATCCATAATCATTGCTCCTGATACAACTGAAATATTTTCTTTAGTCTTTATAATTTGTAAGGCAGGTCTTAAAACATCACCAGTAGCATTAATCGATCCAGCAACCATTCCATCTGCTTTTTCTGTATGTACTAATAAAACAGCAAAATATAGAGGATTTTTTATCTGTTCTAAAGCATCTTCTTTACTTATCCCCTTATGTTTTCGAAGATTATAAAAAATTTGAGAAAACTCTTCTTTTAGTTCAGATTGTTCGGGATCTATAATTTCAATACCATCTAAACTAATCCCTTCATTTTTTGCAATTTCTTCAACTTTTTCTCTTTTTCCTAAAAGAATAATATCTGCTAAATTTTCATTTTGTATCTTTGGTAAAGCATTAATCATTCTTGGTTCATATCCTTCAGGTAATACAATTGTTTTTTTACTTTCTCTTGCTTTGTTTTTAAATTCTTTCATAACGTTCATATATATCACTCCTCCCATTGTATTATATTACAATTTTTTTAAAAATTCTATATGTAAATTTAATATAAATCATTCTTTGTTATTATGCATATTTTCTGATAATATATTAATGTAACTGTAAATATTTAATAAAGGATGGTTCAAATGAAGACAATTGGAATAATTGCTGAATATAATCCTTTTCATAAAGGACATCATTATCATGTAAAAATGAGTAAAAAACTTACTAAAGCAGATTCAGTTATTGCTATAATGTCTGGTAACTTTACTCAAAGAGGTATGCCAGCAATATGTGATAAATGGCAAAGAACTAAAATGGCACTTCAAAACGAAGTCGATTTAGTAATAGAACTACCTCTTTTTTACAGTATTAGAAGTGCTGAATACTTTGCACAAGGTTCTATGCAATTATTAAATAGATTAGGTATTATAGAAAGCGTTGTATTTGGTAGTGAACATGGGAACATTACTGCAATAAAAGATATTGCAAAACTTTTAGTAAAAAATGATTCATATTTTAACAAAAGAATAAAATTTTATCTAAAAGAAGGTTTTGCATTCCCATCTGCTAGAAAATATGCTTTAATTGATTTATTAAAAATAGATAATAATCATAACTTTGATAATGATAATATAATAGAGATTTTAAATGGATCTAATAATATATTGGCCATAGAATATGCTAAAGCAAATCTAAAATATGACCTGAATATTGATTTAACAACGGTAAAAAGAAAAGGAGAAAATTATTATTCCAAAAATAAAAATAATAAATTTATAAGCGCTACTTCAGTTAGAGATGCTGTTTATAAAGATAACATAAACTCTATAAAAAATAAAATCCCTAAAATTACTTTTGATATATTAAATAATGAAATCAAAAAAAATAAAATACCTATAAATAAAGAAAATCTAGGTATTATTATTCTATCAAAGTTGAGAAAACTAAATAAACAAGAAATTTCAACTTTATTTGATATTAATAAAGATTTAGCAATAAGACTAAAAGAAGCTTCTGAAAAATGTGGTAACTATTTAGATCTAATGAATTTAATAAATACAAAATCATATACAAAAACTAGGTTTCAAAGAATTCTATTATACATTTTGTTTGAATTAAAACAAAACTATTTAAAAAAACATGATGAAAACGGTCCTTCATATATAAGGGTTTTGGGTTTTAATAATAAAGGTCAAAAACTTTTATCAAAAATAGAAAATAAATCAATAATTCCTGTTATTTATAATCCTAAAGAATATATAAATGAAATAGATTTAGAAAGCAAAAAAAATTTAATTAGATCTTTAAGTTATGATATATATGCTACAAATATTTATACTTTATTATATAATAACTCAAGTTATAGAAAAGCTAATTTAGACTTTACACAAAAAATTATTAAACAAAATTAAGCTGCATTACTTAAAAATTCATCTTCTAAAAATTTAACAGCATCATTAAATGTTTCTATAGGTACTAATTGAATTTCAGTATTAGTTTCTTTTGCCTTTTCATAGTTATCAATAGGTACTAAAAATATTTCTGCATTTGCTTTTTCAGCAGCAATTATTTTTTGTACTATGCCATCTATTCTTCCAATTTCACCTTCTAGATTTATTGTTCCAGTACCTGCTATATTTTTGCCTTGAGTTATGTCATTTTCAGTTAGTTGATTATATATTTCTAATGCAAACATTCCTCCTGCTGATGGTCCAATTATATTACCTGTATTATATTCAACATTAATTGGAAAATCATAATTTAAGTTCTTAGTTCCAATTAATATTCCTATTGAAGGTACTCCTGGGCTATCTACTAGTTCTATAGTTTCAACACTTAGATCAATTAATTGAGTACCCCTTAAAACCTGTAAATCAACTTGATCCCCTATCTCTCTATCTCTTATTATATCAACTGCTTCAGATGATATTTCAACTTTTTTCCCATCAATCATTTTTATTACATCGCCATTTTCTAATTTATCATTTGCTGAGCTATTTTCTAAGACCTCTATTATTTCAACTCCTTCACCAGATACCTTAACATCATAACCTAATTTCTTTAATGCAACTGCTTCTGCAGTTAATTGACTTTCTTCCATTAAATCAGCCATCATATTTAAATATTTATCCATATTAATACCTTCAGGTAGCTGATCAGTTAGTAATTCTAATTCATATCCATTCGGTTGAAAAGTGTTTATATAAAAATAGTCCCATAAAGTAGCTTTCTGACTACCTACAGCAGTTAACATAAAACTTCCTTCAATATTATCTTTATAACCATCTTGAACAGTAATAATTGGACCTAATTTTTCAGCAATCCCTGGAGACATAACATAATACGATGTTGGAATAAAGTTAATTACTATAAACAATATTATAAGTATACCAATTAATTTTGTTAATTTATCTTTTCTCATATATTTTTCCTCACTTATAGTTTTACATTATTTTATATTATATTTTTCTAATAGAGCCTTTTCAACTGTTTTAGGGACAACATTATCCATTTCTCCACCAAACTGTGCTACTTCTTTAACAACACTTGAACTTAAAAATGCATATTTAGAATCTGTCATTAAAAATATTGTTTCAATCTCAGGATCTAATTCCTTATTCATTGATGCCATTTGAAACTCACCTTCAAAGTCTGAAACTGCACGTAAACCCCTTACTATTGCACAAGCTTTTTTAGATTTTACATAATTTGTAGTTAAACCTGAAAAAGAATCAACTTTTACTTTTTCAAAATCATTAGTAACTTCTTTTAGAAGAGAAACTCTTTCTTCCATAGAAAAAATCGGTTCTTTATTTGGATTTTTAAATACTGCAACAATCACTTCGTCAAAAATGTTTGAAGCTCTCTTTATAATATTTAAATGGCCATTTGTAACTGGATCAAAACTACCAGGATATACTACACGATCTAACATTTTTATTCCTCCTTATACAGATATACTTTAATTACTGTGTCATTATAATTTCTATCTTTTATTACTATTAACTGTTCAATATCTTAAATAACTTCACCTTTATGATGTTCTACAATTATTAGTGATTCATTATGTAATAAATTATTTTTCAATAATAAATTCAAGGATTTATTAACTAAATTTTTATTATAGGGTGGATCTAAAAAAACAATGTCATATTTATTATCAGTTTTATTTAAAAAATTAAAAACATCATCTTGAACCACCTGAGAGATTTCATCAAATTTACATTTTTTTATATTTTCTTTTATTATATCCACATGTCTTCTGTTTTTTTCAACAAAAGTCATTAAATTAACTCCCCTACTTACTGCCTCTAAACCCAAAGTTCCAAATCCAGCAAAAAGATCTAATCCTTTTTCCATTGGCATATAGGGTAATAACATACTAAACAAAGCTTCTTTTACTCTGTCAAGAGTAGGTCTTACTTTATTAGTTTTAAGGCTTTTAAGTTTTATACCTCCAGCTCTTCCAGCAATTATTCTCATAAAATCCCTCTTTATTATATTATTATTTTAAGTTCTTTTATTTTATTTGATAAAGCACTATATTTTTTATCCCAATTATTAATATCAGTAATTTCATTAGCTTCTTTATTAGCTTTAGCAAGTATCTTTGTATCTTTTAAAATGTTTGCTACATTTAAATCATTTATTCCATGTTGTCTTTTACCAAAAAATTCTCCTGGGCCTCTAATTTCAAGATCAGCTTCTGATATTTTAAATCCATCATTGGTATCTGTCATTACTTCTAACCTTTTTTTTGCTTCTTCTGTATTTGGGTTAGCAATAAGTATACAGTATGCCTGTTTACTGCTTCTACCTACTCTTCCTCTTAATTGATGGAGTTGTGCTAATCCAAATCGCTCTGCATTTTCAACAACCATAATATTAGCTGTTTTCACGTCTACTCCAACCTCTATTACTGTTGTTGATATTAGTACATCAATATTTTGATTTACAAAATCACTCATGATCTTATTTTTTTCATCACTTTTTAACTGTCCATGTAAAGCTTTAATATTAAATCCCTTTAAATATGTACTATCTAAAAGTTCTTTTGCCTCATTAACAGATAATGCATCTAATTCTTCTGATGGCTCAATTAATGGACAAACAACATATACCTGTTCACCATCCATAATTTTTTCTTTTATAAAACTATATATTTTTTCTCTGCTTTTTTGTGTTCTCCAAGTTGTTATAACTGGTTTTCTTCCTGGGGGCATTTCATCAATAATAGATAGATCCAGATCTCCATACATAGTTAAAGCCAAAGATCTTGGTATAGGAGTAGCTGTCATAACTAATAAATCAGGGTTTTTTCCCTTCTTTTTAAGTTTATATCTTTGTTCTACTCCAAATCTATGTTGTTCATCAATCACTATTAAGCCTATATCTGAGTAATCCACATCTTTTTGAAATAAGGCATGCGTACCTATTATTAAATCAGCCTTACTATCCTTTATCCTTTGAGTTATTTCATTTTTCTTAGACTCTTTGATACTACCAATTAATAACTCAATATTATAATTAAAATCTGATAACATTTTATTTAGTTTAATATAATGTTGTTCAGCTAATATTTCTGTAGGGGCCATTAATATACCTTGATAACCATTTTCTATTGTTTTTATTAAAGACATAACAGCAACTACAGTTTTTCCTGAACCAACATCTCCTTGAAGTAATCTTTGCATTGGATGTTCTTTTTCCATATCTTCTTTAATTTCAGCCCAAACATTATTTTGAGCATCAGTTAAATCAAATTCTAAACTACTTATAAACTGTTTTAATTGATCATCCTTTTTTTCATGCTTTATTCCGGGTTGAATTCGATAATTTTTCTTTCGATTTAACATTATAATTTCAAACAAAAACAGTTCTTCAAAAGCTAATCTATTTCTTGCTTGGATATAAGTTTTTCTATCTTGAGGAAAATGCATATTAAAAATAGCTTTTTTTATATTTATATAATTATATTTTTTTAGAATATATTCAGGTAAAAATTCATTTAAATCATTTATATGTTCTTTTAAAGCTTGATATACTATATATCTGATTCTTTTTTGTGTTATTCCTTCTGTTAGAGAATAAATTGGTACAACTCTTCCAGTATGAATAATTGATTTATCATCTTTTATTTCTTCATAAATTGGATTTGAAATTTCTTTTTTATTATACTTATAAAAACTTTTTTCATTTAATTTACCATATAAATTAAATTTTTTCCCCTTTTTGAAAACATCACTTAAATATGCTTGATTAAACCAGGTAC
>JBEPXG010000004.1:0-6625 GCA_041642015.1 Halanaerobiales bacterium | reverse complement strand
GTACATATAACTGTATCTGTACCATCGCTAAAAGTTACTTTAAGTATTGATTTATATCTACCTCTTTTAATTAGATTTTTATCTAAAACCTCTACTTTTAGTGCTATTTCTTCATTAGGCCTAACAAATCTTATTTCCTTAAAATTACCTCTATCTTCATATGATCTAGGAAAATAATAAAATAAATCATTAAGTGAATTAATATCTAATTTTTTTAATTTTTTTTCAAATTTAGGTCCTACACCAGTTAAAAATCTAATCTTGTCATTATTAGATTTACTCATCTAAGTATTTACCACCCTTAAAAAGAATAATTCCATACACAGAAGGTCCTGTATGACTACCTATAACAGGTCCAACATTATTTTTAAAATACTTATAGTTTATATTTTTTGAATTTAAATGGTCTTCAAAATTTTCTTTAAACTCTTTAGCATATTCAAATTCTCCATATAATAGTCCAAACCAATAAATATCTTTTGGTTCATTTTTATCTATATAATTATCAATATAGTTTAAGAATTTTTTATGAGTTTTTTTATTACCTCTAACTTTATCTATTGGTTCAACACTGGTTGAATTATAATCTAATTTTAATATAGGTTTTAAGTTGATTAAATTTCCTATAAATGATTCTGCTTTATTAATTCTACCACCTTTTTGTAAAAATGATAGATTATCAACTGTTAAAAATACTTGAGTTTCTTCTCTAGCTTTTTTTAATTTATTTACTATTTCCTCTAATTTATAATTACTCTTTAATAACTTTGCAGCTAATATTACTAAAAATCCTAAACCCATAGATGCAGATTTGGAATCCACTATAGTAACATTTAGTTTAGGATTATTTTGTAATGCTAATTTAGCAGATTGTATTGTACCACTTAGATGTTTTGATAAATGAATAGATAATATATGATCGTATTTTTCATCTAATTTACTATAAATTTCACCAAATTCTCCTGCTGATGGTTGTGAAGTAGTGGGTAATTCATTAGATTTTTTTATTTTATCAAAAAAATCAATTGATGAAATATCAACTTGATCCTTATACTGTTTTTTATCTAAACTAACATTCAATGGTATTACATTTATTTCATATTTTTTTAATATATTTTCTGGTAAATCACATGTACTATCTGTTAAAATTCCTATTTTCATATTTATTACCTCGCTTATTAATTATTCTAATGAAATTATATATGGATATAACGGCTGTCCACCTTTATATATTTCTATTTCTGCATCACTAGATTTATCTGTAAATTTATTTTTAATTTTTTCAGCATCATCTTCAGATGCTCCATCTCCATAATAAATAGTTATTAAATCTTCATCTTCCCAATCACTTTCAATTATTTCTTCAATAACATCAAGTTCACTATTACCTACAGCTTTTATAGTTCCATTTACTAAACCAAGTACATCATTTTCCTTAATATCATATCCGTTTACTTTTGAATTTTTTACTGCATAAGTAATTTCAATTGTTTTTACTTTTTTTATTTCAGCTTCCATATTTTCTTTTATATTATCTAAATCATCTTGATCATTAAATACTAATAATGCAGCAATTGCTTGAGGTATAGCTTTTGTTTCAACTATAATTATATTTTTATCAGATAATGAAGAAGCTTGTTGAGCTGCAGATATTATATTTTTATTATTAGGTAACACTATAATTCTATCTTGCTCAATTTTTTCTATCGCTTCTACAAAATCATTTATGCTAGGATTCATTGATTGACCACCATCTATAATTAGGTCAACTCCAAGTTCCATAAGAATATTTTTTATACCCTTTCCTTTAGCAACTGCTATAATAGCTGTTTGTCTATTTAAATCTTTAACCTTTGAATTGATTATTAATTTTTCATCATAATCTTCAGTACTTTGTTCTTTCATTTCCTCATATTCTTCCTTTTGTTTCATTTCATGTTTTTCTCTCATCTCAGCATTCTGTAATTTCATATTATCAATCTTAATATCTTTTAAGCTACCTGTTTTTAATGCATATTCAAGTATTATACCAGGATGATTAGTATGAATATGGATTTTAATTATTTCTTCATCTCCTACTACCATTAGAGAATCTCCAAACTGCTCTATATCATTTTTTATATCATCTATTTCTACTGATTTATCTTTTACATTAATTAAAGTTTGTGTACAATAACCATATTTTAAATCAACTTCATCTTCAGAAACTTCTTTTTTAACTACTTTTTCTTCTGTAACCTCGATTTTTCCAGTTAAACCTTCTCTCATACCTTCTAAAATTGTTAAATATCCTTGTCCTCCAGCATCTACAACTCCTGCTTCTTTTAGTTGAGGGAGCTGGTCAGGTGTCTTATTTAAAGCCTTATGAGCACTTTCAATAACTTTTTTTAGTAACTTATCAGTATCTTCAATATCTTTTAAATCTTCTGCTCTTTTAGCTGCTTTTCTTGATACAGTTAAAATAGTACCTTCTACAGGTTTTAATACACCCTGATATGCTATTTTTGCAGCCATTGATAATGATTTGATCAAATCCTCATTACTCATAACTTTTTTGGTTTTGTTTGCTTCTGAAAAACCTCTTAAAAGCTGTGACAAAATAACACCAGAGTTACCTCTAGCTCCCATTAAAGCACCTTTTGATAATCCCTGAGTTAACTTGTCTATTCTATCAGATCTAACTTGATCTAAATTTTCTACGGCTTCTTGAAAAGTAAGTAACATATTAGTACCAGTATCACCATCAGGAACAGGAAAAACATTTAAAGAATCAATATATGATTGTTGATCTTTAAGTCTATTAAGTGCACCATAACACATCTTTTTAAATAATTTTCCATCTATTGATTTTATTATATCATTCTGTGCCATTACCTATTCTCACTCCCTGAACGTTTATATCGATATTATTTACTTCAATTCCTACTCTATTTTTTAAAGTATATTTGACTCGCTCAATTATATTATTTGCTACCTCATGAATATTTGTACCATATTCAACAACAATATTTAATTCAACCTTAACTTCATCTTCTTCTATTTCAACTGATACACCTTTGCTTAGATTGTCCCATCCTAATAGATCAGCTATTCCATCTTGCATATTTTTTGATGACATACCTACAAGACCATAACATTCCATAGCTGAAAGACCTGCTACAGTTTCTATTACTTCTTCAGAAATTAATATTTTACCTAAATCATTTTCAATCTCTTTAACCATATTATTCACCTCTCTTTATATACATTGTAATTTTACTATATATTAATATATGTTGCAACATAGATAGATTTTTCTTTGCTTTTAATCTATTAATTTTAATCAATTTTCATCCAATATTTAATAAATTACTTGTCACACCATGCTATTGTGTGTTAAAATAATATTTGACTGAAAAAGTTATATAAGATACAGGAGGTGTTACAAGTGGCCAAATATTGTGAAATATGTGGTAAAGGTAGTAATAATGCAAATAGAATCAGAAGACGTGGTAAAGCTAAGAAAAAAGGTGGAGTTGGTAGAAATGTAACTAGTGTTACAAGTCGTACCCAAAAACCTAACCTACAAAAAGTAAAAGCGATTGTTGATGGTAAAAAACAAAAAGTAACTGTTTGTTCTAAATGTCTTAAAGCAGGTAAAGTTCAACGTGCATATTAATAGATTATTTATAACGGAGTTTATTCATAGAAATGGATAAACTCCTTTTTAATTTATCATAAGTTACTAATAATCTTTTCTTTTACTTCTTTAAAGCTTATTTTTTTTCTAGTTAAACCACTTCTTATCGCTTCTTTAGCACAAGCAAAAGCCACTTCTTTTGCTATTTTTTTATTAAAAACATCAGGAATTATCCTATCTATATTTAATTTTTCTTTTCCTATCTCTGCTATTGCATATGCTGCCTTTACTTTCATCTGTTCACTTATCTCTTTTGCACCAACATCTAGTACTCCTCTAAAAATACCAGGAAAAGCTAATACATTATTAATTTGATTGTTATAATCCGATCTTCCTGTAGCAATTATATATGCTCCAGCTTCTTTAGCATCTTTAGGATCTATCTCTGGATCGGGATTAGCTAAAGCAAAAATAATTGGTTTGTTATTCATTGATCTAACCATTTCTTTACTTAATATATTTGAAGCTGATACACCTATAAATACATCAGCTCCTCTTAATGATTCTTTTAAATTACCTTTTTGGGCTTTATTCGTTAATTGAGCAAGCTCATTAAGATACTTATCATTTCCTTGTCTATTATTATATACTATCCCATCAATATCTAGCACAGTTAAATTATTAACTCCAGCAACTGATAAAAGTTTTGTTACTGCATAACCAGCAGCACCAGCACCAGTAATAACAACCTTGATATCTTTAATATCTTTTTCTACTAGTTTTAAAGCATTAATTAAACCAGCCAAAACTACTATTGCAGTACCATGCTGGTCATCATGAAAAACTGGTATATTTAGTTTTTGTTTTAAACTTCTTTCTATTTCAAAACAAAATGGTGCTTTGATGTCTTCTAGATTAATTCCTCCTAATGAATAACTTAAATTAACAATATTTTGAATAAACTCTTTTGTATTATTTCTTTTTATACACAATGGATATGCATCCACATTGGCAAATTCTTTAAATAAAATTGTTTTTCCTTCCATAACAGGTAAAGCTGCCTCTGGACCAATATCTCCTAAACCTAATACTGCACTACCATCTGTTATAACAGCAACACTGTTATTTTTTATAGTATAATCATATAATTTTTCTTTATCATTTTCAATTTCTTTACAGACCTCTGCTACTCCAGGAGTATATAATAAGCTAAGATCATTTTTATTTTTTATTTTAGATTTATTTTTTATAGAAAATTTACCTTTAAGTTCTTTGTGTATTTTTAGGGCTTCTTCTTTATAATCCATTAAATTACCTCAATTCATTATACTTTTTTTGTCCTTTTTCATATAAATCATTTCCATAAGAATCATTAATTACAACTAAAGGAAACTTATTGACCTTAAGTAATCTAATAGCTTCAGTATTTAGTTCAGGATATGCAATTACTTTGGATTCAATAATAGTTTTTGATAATAATGCTGCTGCACCACCAGTAGCTGCAAAGTATACAGCATTATTTTCTTTAATAGATTTTTTAACTTTTTCAGATCGGGGACCTTTACCAATCAAGCCTTTCAAACCATTTTTCAATAAAATTGGTGTGAATTTATCCATACGATAGCTTGTTGTTGGTCCACATGCACCAATTATTTGTCCAGGTTTTGCAGGTGCAGGACCTGTATAATAAATAACAGCATCTTTTAAATCTATTGGTAACTTTTTTTTGTTTTTTATAAGATTATATAACCTTTGATGAGCTTGATCTCGTGCAGTATAAACATATCCACTTAAATATACTCTATCTCCAGCTTTTAATTTTTTTACTTTTTTTTCAGTAAGTGGTGTTTCTAAATTCATTTTTTATCACCTAGTTATATAGTAATTGAAATATGACGTGATGCATGACAGTTAATATTAACTGCTACAGGCAGAGAAGCTATATGACAAGGGTATGTTAACACCTTGATATCTAAAGCTGTTACAGTGCCTCCTAAGCCTCCTGGTCCTATTCCGGTTTTATTTACTTCTTTAAGAATCTTTTGTTCAAATTTTATAACTTGATCATTTTTCGTTTTATCAGAAACTAATGCTTTCTTTGAAAGCATAGCTGCTTTTTCAAATGTACCGCCAATTCCAATTCCTAAAATATATGGTGGGCATGCATTGGCACCTGCTTTTTTTACAGTATTAATAATAAATTCTATTATTTCATCTTTTGTAGCAGTTGGATTAAACATCTTTATTTTACTCATGTTCTCACTGCCAGCACCTTTAATTAATACTTTGAAGTTTAATTTATTACCTGGCACTCTCTCTGTATAGATAACTGCAGGAGTATTGTCTCCGGTATTGTCACGGTCAAAGGGATCTTCTACAACTGATTTCCTTAAATATCCTTCATTGTAACCAATTTTAATACCATAATTTATTGCTTCATTAAGATCACCTTCAATAAAAACATCTTCACCAATTTCTACAAAGATTACTACAATACCTGTATCTTGACAAATTGGTATCTTTTCATCCTCAGCTATTTGAGCATTTTTTATTAGTTCTTTTAACACATCTTTTCCTAGCTTAGATTTTTCTTGTTTTAAGGCTTGATTGAACCTCTCATACAAATCTTCGCTTAATGAAAAATTTGCAGTTTGAACTGCTTCTGCAATTTCTTTTGTTATAATTTCTTTATCTATTATTCTCATAATATACTCCTATCAGCATTTTTGACAAATAAAATATAACAACTTACCTTTACAAACATCGATTAATACATCATCCTTTAAAATTATATTACTTATACCTCTACTGCTTTCTCTTGTTAAAATATAATTATATAAATCATATTTTACACCAGTTAATTTTTTTACAGTAGTTTTATTACTTAATGAAAAAATTGAAAGTGTAAAATCAATCTTATTTTTTATTGATTTTTTATCATCAGTAATCCCTATTTGTAAACCAGGTTCAATAATATTTGCCTGAATCCCATTTTTTAATGCATAG
>JBEPXG010000003.1:13878-19365 GCA_041642015.1 Halanaerobiales bacterium | reverse complement strand
GTCACTGGTGCTCCACCAACCATAATCTTTACTGAGTCTCTTAACCCTTCTTCTTCTAGTACTTCAATTGTATCTCTCATTGATAACATGGTTGTTGTTAAAAGTGCACTCATACCTAATACATCTGGTTTGTGTTCTTTAACTTTTTGAGCGAACTCTTCTGGAGAGATATCAGTACCTAAGTTTATAATCTCTAATCCACCACTTTCCATCATCATTCCTACCAAGTTTTTACCTATATCATGTAAGTCACCTGATACAGTACCTAATAATACCTTACCATCTGAAGGCATTTCCCCTTCTAGTAGTAATGGCTTTACTATATTCATTCCACCTTTCATTGCTTTAGCGGACATTAATACTTCAGGAACAAACATATCACCTTCTTTAAATCTTTTACCAACTACATTCATTCCACTTATTAATCCATTGTTGATAATTTCATTAGGTTCTACACCTTCATCAACTGCACTTTGTGTCAATTCTAAAACAAGATCCTGGTTACCTTTAATTACTGCATCAGCAAGTTTTTCAAAGTCTGCCAAAATAATCGCCTCCTTATTTTTTTAATTAAGAATTTAAATATAACTTTACTCATTTTTGAATAAATAATCATGATTATATATACTTTAAAAAAATTCGGGGTAAGGCTGGAAGTTTTATTTCCAGCCTATCTTCCCCTTAATTTAACTTTATACTGTATCTTCTACTTCAGCATAAATTCCTATTCCTTTTTCTTTCTTTTTCTTTTCTTCATGTAGTGATTTTAATAGACTGTAGACCATAAAGAACATTATGATCATAAATGGAAAACCACTAACTACAGATGCAGTCTGTAATGCAGATAGACCACCTGTAAAGATCAAGATTGCAGCTATTGCTCCTTCACTAACTCCCCAGAACACTCTTAAGTTACGTGGGGGATTTGGGTCTCCATGTGAAGTCAACATACCGTTTACATATGTAGCTGAGTCAGATGATGTAACGAAAAATAGGGTTACAGATAAAGTTCCTAAAAAGATTAAAAATTTAGATAACGGTAATGTAGCTAAAGCTGCATAAAAACCTGCTGCCTCACTTTGCTCCACCGCAGCAATTAATTCTGCACCACCTTCACTTAATGCTACATTAAGACCTGTTCCACCAAATACTGCAAACCAGACTAAACTAACTAATACTGGTACAAACATAGCTCCAAGAACAAATTCTCTAATTGTTCTACCTCTAGAAACACGAGCAATAAAGGTACCAACAAATGGTGCCCATGCAATCCACCATGCCCAATAAAAGATTGTCCAGGCAGGTAACCAGGCATTATCCATAATGGCATCTGACATAAACGACATTTCTACAATGTGTTGTAAGTACTGTCCCATTGAATTTGTAAATATTCTTAAGATAAATAGTGTAGGTCCTAATAGTACAACAAAAATCATTAAGATTGACATTATCCAGACATTAATTTTACTTAACCATCTAATTCCTCTATCAATACCAGTTATTGTAGATATTACAGCTGCTGTTGTAACAACAATTATTATTACAACCTGAACCATTGGTGAGCTTGATGCAATCCAATCCAGATGTGAAAGACCAGCTGCAATCGACATTGCTCCTAATCCAAGTGAAGTTGCTAAACCAAATAGTGTTGCAAACACACCAATTATGTTTACTACTCTACCCCAACCTTTATCTAGATTATCTTCTCCAATTATTGGAGCTATTGTTGAACTGAGTAACATAGGTAGTCCTTTATGGTAGGAGAAATATGCTAATGATCCACCTACAATAATGTATATTGACCAGGGATGTATTCCCCAATGGAAAAATGAAAGTCTCATTGCATTTACTGCTGCTTCAGCTGTTTCTGCAGTAGCATTTGCTGCCGCTCCTGTAGGAGGCCAGATATAATGCCAGATTGGTTCAGAAACACTCCAAAAAACTAAGCCTATACCCATACCAGCACTAAATAACATTGAGAACCATTCAAAACGAGTGTACTTCGGATCTTCGTCAGGTCTACCTAACTTAATATCACCAATTTCACTTAGCATAATATATAGGGCAACAATTACAAATAATGATGCTCCTAACATAAATGACCAGCCAAGTTGTTGTGTGATAAAGGCAAATGATGTATCTGCAGCTACTCTTAGGCTTTCAATACCAAATACTCCCCAAAGTACAAACAATATGGTCAAGATAAAAGCAATCCAAAAAGTCTTGTTTTCTGACCAGGATTTTTGCACTAATATCACTCCTTATAGTTTGACCCACTACTCAATAATCGTTCTACTTATTAGTCACAATAAGAAAGAATAATATAAAACTGTCCACCCCTCAATAACAACGAATTATGAATTATTCTTACAACCACCTCCTTATTCATTCAACTACAAGTTTCTATTTTTATAATTTTCAAAAAATTTTGATTATTAAGTTCAAAAATTTTTATTTTTTAATAAAGACTTATTGTGAGTAATTGAAGTGATGTATTTCATAAATACATCTAAGGCTTCTTCTTTTGTATAATCAAGCCTATTATTAATCATTAATGATAACATTCCATGAAAAAGTAATCTAATTCTTTCATCTACTTCAGCAGCAAGTTCTCTAGTGAAGTAGCCTGCTTCAATACAGGGTTTTATATGTATTGAACATCGTTTTTGAAATTCGGATTCTAATAACATTGGAATAAATTTTTTGGGGATATTGTCTAATTCTTCTGGGAATAGTTGATAATATTTTTTAAAAAGGTTTTCGGAGCTATCTCCTATGTTTTCAGTAAAGATTGCATAAAAGATTTGGGGATTATTAAAAGAGTTTTTGGCAAAACATTCCCAAATTAATAAAAATTGATCGAGTTCATCATTACTTTTATTAAGATAAAATGGAATTGCATTTACATAGTCATCTAAATAACTAATGGCACCAAAAAAGATGAGTTGATTTAAGTTATCGAAGTAATTATATATTGTTGCACTATTATATCCTGCTATTTTAGCTATCTTTCTTATTGTTACATTTTCAATTCCCTCATTATTTATTACTTCACGTACAGAATTGATAAATGCTTTTAAAATTCTTTTCTTCTTTATATCATTTTCTTTAAATTGAATCATCTTATCACTCTTTTCTAATTGTATTAAGTAGTAGTTCTAAATATTTATACAAACAGAGTGAATTATTTGTTTTTAGTAATCATATTTAAGTGAGTAAACATGTTTATTATCTAACCACGTTTTCCTATTTCTTTATAATTAAATAAACTCCTTCTTTTTTACTAAAGTTATTATTATCACAAAGTTTATAGATATCTTGAAAACCTTCTCATTTTGTTATATCATTGAATTGTTAAGTATAAAATATTTTTAAAAAGAATATTTCAATACAGTAAATAACATAAAAATTGATAAAGGGTGATCGTATAATTATGAGAGATTTTACTGAAGATGACATTAAAGTAAAACGTATTATTAGAATTTTTATTAACTCTACAATAGATATTATCCAAAAAGAAGGACTTGAAGGAGTAACTGTTCGAAGTGTAGCAAAGAAATCAGGTTATAATGCAGCTACTATATATAACTATTTTGATAATAATAGACAACTTATATTTTTTGCTTCATTAAGCTTTTTAAAAGATTATTTTAAGGATATTGAAAAAGTTATTAAAACTGATGATAAAAAACCCATAGAACAATACTTAAAACTATGGAAAAGTTTTTGTAACTATTCCTATCAAAATCCAAAAATATATTATTCAATCTTTGGAGAAAACATTGATGAAAATTTTAAATCATTAATTGAAAAATACTTTAAAGTATTTCCTGAGAACTTTGACTACTCTCCTGCTGACTATTTACCTGTATTAACAGATTCATATTCTGTTGATAATATAACAAAACCACTATTAGATTGTATTGAATTAGACTATATATCTAAAGAAGATGCTAAAATGATTGATGAATCAAGTATGCTTTATTATCATGGTATGCTCTCTTTAATGGTTAATAAGAGAGTGAAATTTAGCGTAAAAGAAGCTACTCAAAAAACAATTAATCATATTAGTCAAATTATATATAATATCAGTGATATTGATGATAAAATTGATGAAAATATAAAATAAACTTATAAACTAAGGGAGGCATTAATTAATGAGAGAAGTTTATTTGGATAATGCTGCAACTACCCGTTTTAAGCCTGAATTGGTTATTAAAGAAATGACTAATTTTTTAAGAAATTTAAACTGTAGCCCTGGTCGTGGTGGTTATGAATGTGCGATTGAATCAGGTAGACAAATTATGAATGCAAGATTTACAGTAAATGATTTTTTTAATGGACCTGATGTTGAAAATGTTATTTTCACTAAAAATATAACTGAATCATTAAATTTCTTATTAAAAGGATTTTTAAAGCAAAATGATCATGTTATAACAACTACATTAGAACATAATGCTGTTTTAAGACCATTAAATCAATTAGAAGAAAAAGGTATAATTGAAGTTAGTTATGTTCAGTGTAGTAATGATGGACTTTTAGAACCTAATGATATTGAAAGAGAAATAAAAGAGAATACTAAATTAATCATCTTAAATCATGCTTCAAATGTAACCGGTACTATCCTACCGGCAAAAAAAGTAGGAGAAATCGCGAAAAAACATGGTCTCTTCTATGCTCTTGATACTGCTCAAACAGCAGGACTGTTGAATATTGATTTTAAAAAATTAAACTTAGATTTTCTTGGGTTTACAGGTCATAAAGGTCTTTTAGGACCTCAAGGTACTGGTGGAATGATTTTAAGTAATCGGTTAGTTGAAAAAATGGACTCTTTAATTACGGGGGGGACAGGTAGTTTATCTGAAACTGTAAAACAACCTGATTTTTTACCAGACAAATTTGAAAGTGGTACTTTAAATACCCCAGGTATAATAGGATTAAAAACTGGTATTGAATATATTGATAACCATGGTATTGAAAGTCTATATAATCATGAAATAGATCTTTTGAAACATTTTTTAACTGGATTAAATAAACTAGAAAATATAACAGTTTATGGTACTCAAGATATTGATAAAAAAGTACCTACTGTTTCTTTATCAGTTAAGGGATATGATTTAGGAGATTTAGGATTTGAGTTAGCTGAAAAATATGGAATTATGGTTAGATCTGGACTTCATTGTGCTCCATTAGCACATAAAACAATTAAAACTTATCCTGAAGGTACTTTAAGGTTTTCTTTAGGTATGAAAACTACTGAAGATGAAATTGATTATACATTAGATGTTTTAGCTAAATTATAAAATTAAAATAGAAGGTGATTTTAATGGAAGGCCATCTTGAGATCAAAAAAAATATAATACAGATCTTAAAAAGGCTTGTAAAAAGATATATTAAACACGATATATCTGCTTATGCTGCTTTGATGGCTTTCTTTTTAACACTTTCTATGTTTCCATTCTTTATTATCTTATTTGCTGTATTAGC
>JBEPXG010000003.1:0-13868 GCA_041642015.1 Halanaerobiales bacterium | reverse complement strand
ACTTTCACTTGATACTAATATTATAATAAATGCTATTGAACTTTTTTTCCCAGTTGAAGTACATAATTTAGTATTAGAATTTATATCTCAAAATATAGTATTAAGAGATTTTAAGTTATTATCTGTTTCTGTTATCGGTACTCTTTGGTCATCATCACGTGGAATTAGAGCCCTTATGCTTTCTTTGAATATGGCTTATGAAGTTAAAGAAACACGTAACTATTTTGTAGTTAAATTGATTGATATTTTATATACATTATTAATAATTATTGGAATAGCATTTTTATTAACCCTTCCTAATATAGGTCGAGAGTTTTTTGCTTACATTAGAGAATATATTTATATAAGTCCAAAGATAGTTGAGATGGTGAGTTTATTAAAAACCTTTGTATTACCGATAGCTATCTTTTTAATTATTATGACTCTTTATATGTTTTTACCAAATAAACGACAACCTTTAATTAATGTTTTACCAGGAACTGTATTTACTGTTATTGGTTGGACTATATTATCTTATCTTTTTACTATATTTATAAACTACATTGCAAATTTTTCCTTTCTTTATGGATCTTTATCTACTATTATAATTCTTATGCTCTGGTTATATTTTTCAAGTATTATCTTAATTTTAGGTGGAGAATTAAACTCTGTTTTCAAGGTATAATTATAAAAAATAAAAAGATAAATAAAAAAACAGCAGTCCTTTTAGAATATAAAAGATGACTGCTGTTTAATAATTAAATTACTTTTTTATTGGTAAATAAAATCCAAACTCAGATCCAGCATTTACTTTACTTTCAACATATACTCTACCATTATTTTTTTCAATAAGTTGTTTAACAATCGATAAGCCTAAACCGGTTCCATCAGTATCTGGACTTCTTGTTTTATCAACTTGATAAAATCTTTCCCAAATATTTTTTATTTCTTTTTCATCAATTCCAATTCCTTGATCTTTTACCCATATCTTTATTTCATTTTCTTCTTTTTTTAGTCCAACTTCCACAACTTTATCTTGTTCACTAAATTTTAACGCATTATCTATTAAATTAATTAAAGCTTGTTTTATTTCATTTGGATTAACTTTAGATTTTATATTTTCATCTATAGTTTTTATCTTTAATCTTTGATTAACTTCTTTTTTTTCTTTAAAAATATTTAAAGTCTCTTTTACTATAGAATTTATACTAATAAATTTAAGTTGTTTTCCTTGTTGTTTTTCTTCAAGTCGGGATATAGATAATATGTTTTCTACCATATCCTCTAACCTATTTGCTTCTTTTACAATCATTTTATAGTACTCTTTTCTTTTTTCTTCATCTTGAATAATTCCATCATCTAATACTTCTCCTGCCCCTTTTATCGAAGATAATGGGGTCTTAAGTTCATGAGAGACATTTGTAATAAACTGTTTTTGTAGTTGTTCAAATCGATATCTTTCACTAATATCTCGGATTAAACAAACTATTCCAATAAAATTATCATCATTATTATATATTGGTGAACTATATAAAATAATTCTTTTATCATCTGAAGTAGAAAGCTCTTTTTGTATTGTCTTTTGTTTATTTATACTGGCATTGAAAACTTTTAGGATTTCCTTGTTTTTAATAATAGTTTCTATACTTATGTTTTCTATAGAATCATTTAAGTTAAGTAATTTTTTAGCGGAATCATTATTAAGCAAAACCTTATTATTATTTCCTATTACAATTACCCCTTCATCCATACCTTTTAAGACATGTCTTAATTTATTCTTTTCTTCAGTCAAATTATTAACTGTATCTTTTAAGGTATTAGATAAATAGTTTAAACTATCAGCAACTACTTTTATTTCATTTTCACTTTTTACATCTACAGTTTCTCCTAAATTACCTTTACTAAGTTTAATAGCGGTATTACTAATCTTTTTAAGTGGTGTAGTTAATGATTTTGACCAAAAGTAAGATACAATAAAGGTTAATACAGCAGCAAATAATGAAATATAGATCATAATTTTTTGAATTTGATCAATAGTTGAATTTATCCCAGCAACTGAAGTAAAAATTAAAAGCCCATAATCAGGTTGGTCTTCATTATCAACAGGCATACCGACTAATAGCATTGGATTGTCAAAATGTTGTGACTGAACCCTTTGTCTGATTATTTTACCCTCAAAGATTTTTTCATAGTTTTGAAATAGAACTTGATTATTCATATTCATATTAAAAGGATAACTCATCACAAGATAACCATTTTGGTCAATTAACCAAGCTTGTCCTTCATTTATATTTGCTACTATTCTAATCCAGTTTTTTATAATACCAAAGTCTTCTTCTAAGGAAGACTGTTTAATAAAGCTTATAATCGAACTTGTATTTGTAATTATTTCCTCTTCTCTTTTATCAAAGAAAAACCCCTTGAAATAATATATTAAAACAGATCCAAAAATTAAAATAACAATTAGTGAAATTAAAATAAAACGAATGAATATTTTACTAAATAATGTGTTAGGTAAAAATTTATTCATTTTCAAATTTATAACCTACTCCCCAAACTGTTTTAATATATGTTTCAATTGGTTCTCCTAATTTCTTTCTAAGGGATTTTATATGTGTATCAATTGTTCTAATATCACCATAATAGTCATAACCCCACACTTTATTTAATAGTTCCTGTCTGGTAAATACTTTATTAGGGTTATTTACTAATATCCAAAGTAAATCAAATTCTTTCGGAGTGAGGTCAATCTTTTTTTGATCAACCTCTACTCCTCTTGAATTCTTGTCTATTTTTAAATGGGGGAAATTGACTAACTTTTTATCTTTTGCCTTTTTTTGTTTATCTACTCTTCTTAAAATTGATCTCGCTCTTAAAACAACTTCTTTAGGGCTAAATGGTTTTGTTACATAATCATCAGCACCAAGTTGTAGACCATTTATTCTATTATCTTCTTCTGATTTTGCACTTAACATAATAATTGGAATATTGTTTTGTGGTCTTAACTCTTTACATACTTCCCATCCATCTATTTCGGGTAGCATAATATCTAATACTATTAAATCTGGTTTTTCATCATCGACTTTTTCCAAACCCGACTTACCATCATTTGCAATTACTACATCATAACCTTCAAACTGAAAGTATTCTTTTAGTATTTTACAGATGTGCTGATCATCATCAATAATTAAAACCTTTTGTCTAGCCACTTTAATAACCTCTCTTTGTTTTTTATTTTTAGAGATTAATTTTTACATTTGCTTCATCTCTTAAGTCTTGTACATATTGTTGGAATTTTTTATTCGATTTTTGATTAACTAATCTATCTTCAATTTGGCCTCTTACCTCTTCAAATGATTTCATAGAAGCTTCTTCAATATCATTTACAGTTAATATGTGATAACCGTTTTGAGTTTGAACTACATTACTTACTTCTCCTATTTCTAAATTAAAGGCAGCATCTTCAAATTGTGGAATTACTTGTCCTCTTTCAATAAAGCCTAAACGGCCCCCTTTATTTGCTGACTGTTTATCAATTGAATTATTTTTAGCAACAGATGCAAATTCTTCACCATTTTCAATTCTAGTTTTTAATTTTTGAGCTTTTTCAGCATCTTCAACAAGAATATGGCTTACATCTACTCTTTTATTTTGTTTAAATTGTTCTTTATTATTATCATAATAATTTTTTGCTTCTTCCTTGCTTATATTTATATCACTATATACTTCAGTTTGCAAAAATTTATTAACTAAAATATTAGAATTATTCAAAAATCTTTCTTTATATTCTTCTACAGAAGACATTCCTTGTTGTTGTAATACTTGTTCAAATTCTTCTTGTGTTAAATCATTTTGTTGTTTAATTTTTTTTACTTGTTGATTAAAATATTGATCTTTTTCCTTTTGGGTTACTTCAACATTTGATTCTTGTGCAGCTTGAGATAATAATTTTTGATTAATTAAACTTTCTAACTTTACTTTTCTATATTCTTTTAATAGATTTTTTCCAGGGTCAGTGGAAAAAAGTAGTTGAGCAAAATTTTGGTCCACCTTTGAGATCTGCATAACAAGTTGTTGTGTTTGAGCAAACTGTTCTAATTCATTTACGGTTATAGAATTACCGTTTACTACTGCTACCTCCTCATTATTCTGTGCCAAAACAAAAGTACCTGCTAATAATACTATTACTAATGTTAATACTGTAATCTTTGTGAATTTCAAATATTAGTCTCCTCTCTTTTTTTAATTAATTGATTTAAATATATTATAAGTAGTAAATGTGAGTTTTTTGTGATAAATAATTTAATTTTAAATGATTATTACTTAAATAGGTACTTTTATTAAATGAGTTAATTAATTTAACTTATTTTTAATGACAAGAATTGTTCCGAATTATTTGACATCTCAAGCTTATGATGTTAAGATTAATAACTGTTGATAATTCTAAAATAAGAGGTGAATAAATTTATGTCAGTTATTGAAAAAGCGAAAGAATTAGGTCAAGAACTTATTGACTCCGCAGAATACAAAGAACTTAAGGAAAAAGAAAGTGCTCTATATGATGATGAAGATGCTACTTCTTTATTAGAAGATTTCGAACAATTAAATAAGCAGCTTCAAATGGCACGTGCAAATGGACAAGAAGTTAGTGAATCACAACAGAAGAAATTACAAAGTTTACAGATGAAAATGGAACAAAATCCTTCAATTAAATCTTATATTGAAAGTCAAAAGAAATTTAATGAAGTTATGAATTCTGTAAATAAAATCATTAATGGTTTTATAACAGGACAAAACCAAGAAGAACAACAAGCACAAGAATCTAGTAATATTATAACATAAACAAATTAAAAATATTATATAAGGAAAGTCCCCAGATCATTTTTATTGATTGGGGACTTTTTTATTTGCTATCATAATTAGTATATTGTATTTTTGTAATCTTTTTATGCATTTAAACCTGCTAAGTATCCAGTTGAAAATGCAATTTGTAGGTTAAATCCACCTGTGTAAGCATCTACATCAATGACTTCTCCTGCAAAATATAATCCTTTAACTAATTTTGATTCCATGGTTGATGGATTAATCTCTTTTACATCTACTCCACCAGAGGTAATTATTCCTCTATAAAAAGAAATATAATCTTTAATAGTAAAATTAAATTCTTTTAATAAATTTATTACTCTATTTCTTTCTTCAATGGTTAATTGATTAACCTTTTTTCTTAAATCGATATTTGTTCTTTCTAAAAAGATAGGAATTATTTTTGAAGGTAATAGATCATCTAATGCATTTTTAAAATCTTTATTGCTATATTTTTTAAAATCTCTTTGAAGCCTATTATCTAAAGTTTCAATATCTAAAGCAGGTTTTAAATCTATAGATAAAATAAGATTTTTACTTTTTAAATCCTTCAAATTAGAACTTGCTGATAATACAATAGGACCTGATACACCATTTTCTGTAAATACAAGATCACCAAAATCTTCAAATATTATTTCATTATTTGGATTTTTTATTTTTAGTCCAACATATTTTAAAGTTAGTCCTTCTAATTTTTTTGTTTCATAGCTTTCATATAAGTCTAGTGGGACTAATGAAGGGTATAGATCAACAATATTATGACCTAATGATTTTGCTAATTCATAACCTTCTCCTGTTGATCCAGTTGAACGATAAGTATATCCACCAGTTGCAAGTATTACTGAATTAGTCAAATATGCATTATTAGCTGTTTTAACTCCAATAATTTTATTATTATTTGTTTCTATACTTTCAATTTTTTCATAAATTGTTTGAACTTTGTTTTGTTTTAAATACTTTTTTAAGGTTTTAGTTACATCACTGGCTTTATCACTTTTTGGAAATACTCTATTTCCTCTTTCTACTTTTGATTTTAAACCTAGTTCTTCAAAAAAATATATTAATCTTTGACTATCCATAGAATAAAATGCGCTATATAAAAAGTTTTTATTATTTACAACATTATTAATTAGCTCTTCAACTTCCACATCATTAGTGAAGTTGCATCTACCTTTGCCGGTGATATATAACTTTTTCCCTAGTTTGTTGTTTTTTTCAAATAATTTTACTTCTTTTTTTCTTTTTCCAGCAGTTCCAGCTGCCATCATACCGGCTGGACCGCCTCCTATTACTATTACATCATTCATCTTTTCACTCCATTTATTTTAACTATAATTTTTTAACATCTTACTTATACCGTCTAATGCTTTTTTAATGTTTATACGTTGTGTTGCTATATTCATTCTTAAAAAACCTGCTCCACCTTCACCAAACCAGTTACCTGGTTCTAAGGCTACAGAATATTTTTCTACTAATCTTTTGTTTATCGTTTCTGAACAGTTACCATATTCTCTAAAGTCTAGCCATAAAAGATAAGTTCCTTCTGGAATACTATACTTTACTTTAGGCATATGTTCATCAAGATAATCCACAGTATAATTGATATTATCCCAAAGATAGTCAAGTTGTGCTTCCAACCATTGTTCACCTTTAGAATATGCAGCTTCCATTGCTGTTAGACCAATTATATTTCCATTACCAACTAAATGATCTTTTACACTTAAGAACTTTCTTCTCAATTTTTCATTTGGTATTACTGCAAATGAAGTATGAAGACCAGCTATATTAAATGTCTTACTAGGTGCCATAAGTGTAATACTTCTTTGTTCAATTTCTTTTGATAAACTTGCTGGTGGAATATGTTCATTGTCTTTATAGATAAAATCACTGTGTATTTCATCTGATACTAAAATTAAATCATTATTTATTATTATTTGATTTAATTTTTGTAGTTCTTGTTTCTTCCACACTCTACCAACTGGATTATGTGGATTACATAAAAGAAACATTTCAGCTCTCTTACAACTTTCTTCATTATCTGGTGATAATGATTCATCTAGATTATTAAAATCCATTGTATAATAGCCATCATTATTAATTAATTGATTGTTTACAATCTGTCTACCTGTATTTTTAACAGTAGATATGAAAGGAAAATATACAGGGGTTTGGATTAAGATTCCATCTCCTGGAATAGTTAGGGCTCTTATTGAGATATTAATGGAAGGTACAACTCCATTTGCATAGACAATCCAATCCTTCTTAATATCCCAATTATAATGATCTTTTATCCAGTTTACAATAGTTTGAGACAATTTATCTGATGGATAAGTATAACCAAAAACACCATGGTCTACTCTTTTTTCAATTGCTTTAATTATTTCTGGAGCAGTTTCCCAATCAGAGTCTGCAACCCAAAGAGGTAAACATTCATTTTTATCAAATACTTCCTCTGTTTTATCCCATTTTACAGAATTAGTACTTTTACGATTAATATCTTTATCAAAGTTATATTCCATTAAAATCTCTCCTAACCTTCATTAAAAAATGCAGTTAATAACTTAATAATCATTTCATGGTCTTTAAGACCATAAAGTTCTCTAATCGAATGCATTGATAAGACTGGATTCCCAATATCTACTGATCTAACTCCAAGGTGTCTTAAATTGATTGGTCCAATTGTTGAGCCACCTCTTTCATTAGAATTATTCACAAAGTTTTGATAAGCAATATTATTTTCTTTACAAATTCGTTTAATATATGCACCTGTATAACTATCAGTTGTATATCTACGATTACTACTGATTTTTACTACAGGACCTTTGTTAATTACCGGTTTGTTAGTTGGATCATGTTTTTTTGAATAATTAGGATGTACAGCATGAGCCATATCCGCAGATATCATAAATGTATTTTCAATCATTTGTAAAAAGTCTGCTCTAGTTTTATTCATCCCATATACTATTCTTTCTAAAAGATTACTTAAAAGTGGAGAATCAGCACCTTCACCAGTATTACTACCAATTTCTTCATTGTCGAATAGTACAAGTAACTTAAATCCTTTTGATTTTGAATTTAATAAAGCTTTTAATCCAGCATGAGCCATTCCTAAATCATCAATTAAACCACTATTTAAAAATTCTTTTTCACTACCTAAAATAATTGGTTTTTCTGTATCTCTAAGATAAAGATCAAAGTCTAAAATATCAGAACTTTTTACATTTAATTTTTTTGATATTAGATTTAATAAATAATTTTCAACATCTTCCTCTTCATCTAAAACTTTCATAATTGGTATTAAATCTTTTTGTTTATCTATTTTTTGACCCTCATTAACTTTTCGATTAAGATGAATTGCTAGATTAGGTATAATAAGTAGTGGGTCTTTAAAGTTTATATTAATATTATTTATACTATCATCTTCTTGAACACTTACTCTTCCAGCTATTGTTAAAGGACGGTCAAACCATGTATTTAAGATAGGACCACCATAAACTTCTGTGTTTATTTTTAAATAGTTCTCTTCCCCTTTGAACTCTGGTTGAGGTTTTATTTTTATAGCTGGACTATCTGTATGTGCTCCAATAATTTTAAATCCATCAGAAATATTATTTTTATTTCCAGTTTCAAATGCAATTAAAGCCGAATCATTTTTAGTAATAAAGTACCTCTTATTATTTTCAATCATCCAACTTTCTTTTATATCTAACTCTTTATAACCATTATCTTTTAGTATATTAGCTGTATTGTCTACTACATGAAAGGGTGATGGACTATTTTCTAAATAATTAATCAATGATTCAACATTTTTATATTCCATAATAATAACTCCTTTCTTTACTCAGCTTCTACAGCTTGAATACCATTTAAAATTGCCATCGAAACTGCATCAGCTGCTAATACACCCGTTTTATTAATATCTGCCTCAACTTCATTTGTTGAGAATACAAATATTGTATCACCATCATACATTGTGTGAACAGGGTTAACAGTCCTTGCTAAACCGTCTTGTGCCATATTGGCTATTTTTTTAAGCATTGCTTTATCAAGTTTTACGTTAGTTACAACAACTCCTAGCGAAGTATTTCTTCCAAATAAATTCATAAAATCATTTTTAATTATATCTTGATATGATATATATCCATCTTCACCTTTAATACCTGCCACAATATCTCCAGTACTAGGATCAATAATATTACCAACAGCATTACAAACCGTTAAAGCAGATACTTTTATATTATTAGAATTGTTTTCTGCATAACCTAAACCGGATTTTGAAGCTTTATCTACACCTAATAGTTTACCACAAGTTGCTCCTGTTCCAACACCTTTGGAACCTATTTCAAATGTGTTTTCAGCATCATTACAGGCATAATATCCTTCATTGTGACTAGGTCTAATTGATTTTGATTTATAGTTTAAATCATAAATTACAGCTGAAGGAACTATTGGAATTTTTGCTATATCTGTATCAAAACCAACACCTTTTTCTTCTAGATATTTCATTACTCCATCTGCTGCTGCTAATCCAAAGGCACTTCCTCCAGTTAACAAGACTCCATTAATTTGATCCATACGTGTCATTGGATCTAACAAAGCTAATTCTCTACTACCAGGGCCACCTCCCATAACACTTACTGAACCAGCTAGAGGATTATCAAAAAGTACTGCAGTACAACCAGTTCCAGCTTCTTGATCAGTGTAGTTACCAACTTTTATTTCGGGAAAGTTTGAAAATTTTATTTCCATTTTTTATCACCTATTCCTTTGAAGCTAAAGCTTTTATAGCTGAGGCAATTATTAATGTGTTTTTATATAAATCATCTATTTTGATATATTCATCTTTTTGATGTGCTAACTCTTTATCACCTGGGAATAATGCTCCAAATGCGACTCCTTTTGGTACTGCACGGGCATAAGTTCCTCCACCAATAGCTATAGGTGTGCTTTCATTATCACCAGTTATTTCCCTATATACATTCATTAAGTTTTGAACTAATGGATCATCTTTTGGGACATATAGTGGTTTTTGATGATTTTTTAAATCAATGTATACATCATCATTTCTCACAGCTTTTTTGATACCTTCTATTACTTCATCTTTGTTTTTTGTAACTGGATATCTGATATTTACAGTTGTTTTTATTGTATTTTCAATAAAATTAATCTGGCCAACATTAAAGATTAAACGTCCCGAAACATCATCTTTAAAGTTACATCCGATTCTTTGACCATAATAATCTAAACCTATTTTATTATTATAAAATTTAACAAAATCTACAATATTTAAATTATCGAGTTTTGATAGAAATTCTATCATATATGATATTGCATTTTCACCCTTTTCAGGCATACTTCCATGTGCAGAAACACCATTACTGATTATTTTATATTTTTTATTATTAATATTTTCAATTTCAAAGTCATAATCAGATTCATCTAAAAAACTTTTATATATTGTTTCTAATGATTTACCATAATCGGTTTTAATCAACACTTCACAACTATCTGGAACCATATTAGGTGCATTTCCACCTTTTAGAGATAATACCTCATATTTAAAACCATTTGATGTAGAGTACTCTTCATCATCAATATCTAATTCATAGTTTAAATCAAAGATTAATATACCTTTTTCAGCATGAATAACTGGATATTGTGCATCAGGACTAAATGCCATTTCTGGTTTAGGTTCTTTTTTAAAGTAGTAATCTAAACCCTCCCAGCCACTTTCCTCATCTGTTCCTAAGATAAGTCTAACCTTTTTATTTAGCTTTATACCACTATCTTTAATTGCTTTTAAAGCATAAAGAGAGGCTACAGCAGGACCTTTATCGTCAATTGTACCTCTTCCATACATTTTACCATCATGGATTTCTGCATTATATGGTGGATAGGTCCAATTTGATCCTTCTGGTACAACATCTAAATGACATAAGATACCAAATATTTCTTCACCCTCACCAATTTCAACATGTCCAGCATACCCATCATAATATTTTGTTTTCAATCCTAAATTCTCAGCTAATTCTAAAAATTTTCTTAATACTTTATCAACACCTTCACCAAAAGGCATACCTTTTTTAGATTGTGTTTCAACACTTTTAATTTTTACAATGTCTTGTAGAGATCTTACTACATCATCGTGATAACTATCAACTAAGTTTTTTAAGTTTTGATCCATTAATTTTTCCTCCTTTTATCAATAAAGTTTGCTAATATCAATCCCGTTATAGGCACTAAAACAGGGAAAAATGAATATTTAAAGTATTCTAAGGTATGAACTCCTAAAATACCCATCATCATTAAAGCATTAATATTCCATGGTATTAGAGGAGATAATATTAAACCTGAATCTCCCAATGAACGACCTAATATACTTCTAGGTACCTTAAGTTCATCATATTTTCTGCCAAGCATTTTTCCTGGTAGAAATACTGCTAAAAGTTGGTTACAACTTAAGATAGCAGTGATAAATGATGATACCATAGTTACTGTTATCAATTGACTCCTATTTTTAATAGCTTTAATGATTTTATTTAAAATTGTATTTAAAATACCTAACTTTTCTAACAAACCTCCTAAGACTACAGCTAAAATTATTAAAGAAATTAAATCGAGCATACTAGAGAGTCCACCTCTAGTTAAAAGATCGTTCAAAAGATCTATATTGGTACTTCCTACAGCACCAGAATAAACTGAATCTAATACAGTACTAACAGAAAGATTGCTGATAAATATTGCAATTACTGAACTGATTATTAAATTAATTATTAAATTTAATATTGTAGGTACTTTTTTTACTGCAAGAATAATTACCATTAATGGTGGAATTAACATTGCAATTGAAATCAAATAGTTATTTACTAATCCTTCTAATAAAATATTAATTTGAGATATATCATAAGAGACACCATTATAATTAAAACCGATTATAAGATATATTATTGCAGATATTAAAAATGGAGGCCAAAAAGTTTTTAACATTTCTTTTATCATATCATGAATTTCTGCATCTGCACTATGAGCAGTTATAATTGCAATTGAAGAAAGTGGAGACATTCTATCTCCAACATATGCACCAGAGACAATTGAACCTGCAGCAATTGGTAGTGATACTCCCATTCCCTGAGCTATGCTTATTAAAGCTAATCCAACTGTACTTACAGTTCCAAAAGCTGTACCAATAGATACTGATACAATAGCAGAAAAGATAAAACTAATTACATAAAAATATTGTGGTCTTAAAAACTTCAGTCCATAATAGATCATAGTTGGAACTGTTCCACTTTCAATCCAAATACCTATGATCATTCCAATTAACATAATTATAATTAATACATTACCAATCTTGGCAAAACTAGAAAACATCATCTCCTCTAGTTCATTCCATTTAAAACCCCAATACAATGCTAAAAATATAGTGAAAATCAATTCCATAATTAAGGGAATATGTATTGGAGCATCCCATATCAAAACTGCAGTGATTAAAAATATTATCATAGATATTACTGGAATTATTGCTTTATTAAATGTTAAATTTCTTTTTACCATAACTTATCACCATCATAATTTGTATATTTTTTCAAAAGGAATATTATATTAGACAAAGAAATAATTATTTAGATATCACTCATTAGGAGTTGATTAAATGTTTGATTTATTAAACCACAAGCCAAAAGTAAATCCTTTAGCTAAAGAGATTTTTATAAACAATGATGATAAAAACCTCGCTATCTTAATTCATGGATTTACTGGATCACCTAGAGAAATGAAAGAACTTGCTTTTAAAATAAAAGAAAAGTTAAACTTTTCCATATATGTTCCAAGATTACCTGGACATGGCACTAATAGTAAAGATTTTCAAACAACAGATCGAAAAGATTGGTTACGAAAGGTATATGATTTTTTAATTAACAATCAAAATAGTTATCAAAACATACACTTAATTGGTATTTCTATGGGTGCTTTAATATCTATGTTATCATCTTTGCATTTTAAAATAAAAAGTTTATCACTTATTTCTCCTGCACTTTATACAACAAATAGAAAAATATTACTAACCCACTTATTAAAATATATTATTCCAATTGTTAATAACGAATATATTATCGATAAAAATATAAAAGATCCAAATCTTATAGATTTATTAAAAAATTATAATTCTTATGATTTTACAAAACAATCTGCAGAACTTCATAAACTTATGATTGAAACAAGACTAAAATTATCAAAAATAAAAACTCCAATTCGAATATTTCATTCAAAAAATGATCAAATAGTCCCAATTAAAGCTTCTACAAAAATTTATAACAATATTCAATCTAATGATAAAGAACTTACTATCTATGAAAAGTCACCTCATGTTATAAACTATGGTCAAGATAAAAATTATATGTTTAATAAAATAATTGATTTTTTAAGTTAAAACACCTTCAATTTGTAATAGTTTTTCTTTTCTCCATTTCCCTCCATTATAATTACCAATTCCTTGATCAGTTTTTAGTACTCTATGACAAGGAATAATAATAGGAATTTTATTGTTCTTTAAAGCTGTTCCAACAGCACGATAAGCTTTAGGATGACCGCTATTTTTTGCTAACTCTTTATAAGTTGTAGTTTCTCCATATTTAACCTTTATTAATGTTTTATATACATCTTTTTTAAATTTAGTACCTTTAATATCTAATTGAATATTAAAATCTTTTCTTTTGCCTTCAAAATAATCTTGTAGTTGATTTTTTATTTCTAAGATAAATTCATTATCATTTAGAGTTAAGTCATTTATATTTATTTTCTCATTTTCATAGTTAATTGATATTAACTTATCATCTTTTACAGTTATTTTCAATAAACCAACTGGAGTGTTTAAATAACTTTCTTTAGTTTTCATAACTAATTCCCCTATATATTTTTAATTGATTACTTAATTCTTCCTGTTTTAAAAAATATCCAATTAGGTAATATGCTTCTTTTCTTTTTAAAAGTCTATTTTCTTTTATATCTTTTTCAATATCTTCAGGAAT
>JBEPXG010000002.1:0-19402 GCA_041642015.1 Halanaerobiales bacterium | reverse complement strand
ATTACACCTTCTGGATAACCGCCCCATAGCCTTATAATAGCAACTAAAAGTCCGGCTCCAATTCCAAAAACCCATCTTGCTTTTTTAGTTACAGGTGATGTTACCATATCAGTTGCCATAAAGAAAGCACCTAATATTAAACTCCCTGCAAATAGATGTACTACTGGATTCTCTCCAGCTAAAAACGTTAATATTACAACAGTTGATAACATGCCAACTGGAATTCTCCAATTAATGAATCCTTTGTATATTAAATATGCTGCACCTAATAATAATGCTAAAGCAGAAGTTTCTCCTAAGGATCCTCCAGTACTACCTATAAATAAGTCCCATAAACGTACTATTTGCCCATCAGAAATCATACCAAGAGGTGTTGCTGATGAAGTACCATCAATAGCTACCCAAGTAGTCATCAAGACCGGATATGAAGCTGTAAGAAAAGCTCTACCTATCAATGCAGGGTTAAAAGGATTATTACCTAAACCACCAAATACTTGTTTTCCTAACCCAATAGCAACAACACTTCCAAAAAAAGCAGTCCATAATGGGATAGTAGGTGGTAGTGTCAATGCTAATAAAAGTCCGGTTAGTACTGCACTTCCATCATTTATAACCATTTCTTTACTTCTAATCTTTAAAAAAGTATACTCAGTTATTACAGCACCTATAATACTAACTCCAACAATTAATAAAGCTCTAAAACCAAAAAAATATGTAGATGCTAACACTGCTGGGATTAATGCATAAACAACTGTCCACATAATTTCTTCAACAGAAGTAGGATCTTTTATATGTGGATTCGGAGTTACAATTAATTCTTCATTATTCATAGCTATCCTCCTTACTGTGATGATTTTTTCAATTTCATATCTTCCATTTTCCCTATTCTGATATAATCTAATAATGGTCTATCTGCAGGACATATATATGAACATGAGCCACATTCTATACAACTTTGAACATCATATTCGTCCAGTTTATCATATTTCTCATATTGAGATAAATCAGATAACTTTAAGGGTAATAAATACATTGGACATGAGTCAACACACCTTGCACATTTTATACAGGGTTTAGGATCAAATTTTGCAACACTATTTTTATGTAAAACAATGATACCAGAAGTACCTTTGACTGTTGGAACATCAGTAGTATGTTGTGCACTACCTGTCATCGGTCCCCCTAAAATAATTTTAGCAGGATCTCCTTCAAATCCACCAGCTTCATTAATCAAATCTTTTACTTTTGTACCAATACTATAATATAAGTTACATGGTTTTGTTATTCCTTCACCCGTTATTGTTATTGTTCTTTCAATTAGAGGTTTACCTTCTGTAACTGCTTCTAATACAGCAATTGCTGTTGTGACATTATTTACAATAACACCTACATCTAAAGGTAATCCTCCTTCAGGCACCTCTCTTCCAAGAGCGGCTTTGATTAACATCTTTTCGCCACCTTGAGGATACTTTGTTTCAAAAACTTTAATTTCAATATTACTATCATTTTCAACTGCTTTTTTCATATTTGCAATTGCCCGGGGTTTATTATCTTCAATCCCTATAATACCTTTTTTAACATTGGAAGCTTTCATCATTAGTTTCATACCATTAACTATGTCTTTAGATCTTTCTATCATCATTCTATTATCAACATTTAAAAACGGTTCACATTCAATTCCATTTAAAATAAAATATTCAACATTTTTATCATCAGGAACTGATAATTTAACATGAGTAGGAAACATTGCTCCACCTAAACCAACTATACCTGCTTCTCTAATAATACCTATTATTTCTTTTGAAGAAAGTTGTTCAATATCTTTATCAGGTTTTAATGAATCATCAAAAACATCTTCTTCATCTGCTTCAATAATTACAGAAAGTGTTTTTTGACCAGCAGGTGTTCTTACTTTTTCAATTGCTTTGACTGTACCTGAAACAGAAGAATGAACAGGTGCAGCTACAAAGCTATCTGTATCACCAATTTTTTGTCCTTTTTTTACATGGTCACCTTTTTTAACAATTGGCTTTAAAGGAGCACCAATATGTTGTTGTAATGGAATAATTATTTCTTTAGGACGGTTAGCGTTTCTTAAAGGCTCATCTTTAGTTAATTCTTTATGATATTCAGGATGAATTCCTTGTTTGAATGTAAGTACACTCATTTTTTCACCTCTATTTTATATGTATTTACAAATTTTAAACAACCATATTAATTCTATAATATCTATGGCAAATCTGCAAATTATTTGACTATAAATGTATCATAACCTAAATTAATTAATTCTTGTTCAATCTGTTCTGTTTCCTCCCTAGTTTGTTTCCCAATAACTCTAACTCTAAAAGTTTCTGTTTCTTTTATAATAACTTTATATCCTTTACTTTCTAATTCAGTTTTAAAATTTTCAGCATTATCTCTACTAGAAAATGCACCAACCTGTATCTTGAAGAGATTATCATAATTTTGTTCTAAAGAAGTTTCTTCTACGTCATTACTTTCATTACTTATTGTATTTTCATTACTAGTTTGAACATTAGTATTACTTTGTTCGTTTGAATTCGCTTGTTCATTTTCTGAATTATTTGATACAGATTGTTCTGTATTACTTTCACTTATATTATTATTTGTTTGTGCTACTTGACTTTCACCTCCACTAAATGATTTAAATAAATACATACCAACATAAAAACCAATAAAAACACTTATAACAGCCATTATAATTACAACAAATGTAAGTGACTTGTTTTTGTCTTTTTTCTTTTTTGCCATCAAACCACCCTTTAAAAAATATTTTTAAAAATTAAATATTGAAATTATTTAAATAAAACACTTTGATAAAATCTTGCTTCAGATACAGTATATAATGAACCAGTGATACATAAAAGGTCAGAGTCATTTATTATATTTTTGGCCTCTTTCATACAATCATAAAGATTGTTAATAACTTTATATTTTATATTAAGTAAATTAGCTTCCCTGGCGATTATTTGTGGGTCTAAAGATCTCTTGTTTTGATTTGTTGTAATTAATAGTTCTAGATCATTTGGTAAAGTTCTTATTGTTTTTAACATACTCTTATAGTTTTTATCTCTTAGAATACTTAATAAAAATATTATTTTTTTATTACTATCCACATTTCCATTTAAAAATTTAATTAAATTTTTCATTCCATCTTCATTATGTGCTCCATCTATTATAATATCTGGATTCCTATTTAAAACTTCAAGTCTTCCCGGCCATCTACAATTAGATAAGCCTGAATATATAGAATCTTTTTCTATTTTATATAAATCAGGTAATAAACTGAGAGTTTTTAAAGCTAAAGCAGAATTATATATTTGATGTGTACCTAATATTTTCAGCTTTAAATTCTTATAATAATTCTCATCTAATTTTAAATCATAAATCTGATGTTCTAAATTCTTTTCGATGATATTATATTTGTCTTTTAGATTAAGTACTGTCAGTTTAGTATTTTTTTCTTTAACCTTTTGTTTAAATACTTCTAAAACTTTCGGATTATTTGATCCGGTAATAACCGGTCTGTTATTTTTTATAATACCTGCTTTTTCATAAGCAATATCTTCAATATTTGGACCTAATATATCAGCATGCTCATAACTAATATTTGTTATCACACTTACTAGTGGTTTTTTGATAACATTTGTTGCATCTAATCTTCCACCCAAACCAACTTCAATAATTCCAATATCAATATCTTTTTGATAAAAATATATAAAAGCAATTATGGTAATGATTTCAAAAAAACTTGGATCATCTAAATTTATTTCTGTATCAGGATTATTAAAATATTCATCCAACATATCAACAATAGCTTTTAAATCTTTAGTAGAAATAGGTATATCATTAATGCTAAATCGTTCATTAAAATGTATTATTGGAGGTGATATATATCTTCCCACTTTATATCCAGCATTTTTTAAAATGCTGTTTAAAAAAGCAACCGTTGAACCTTTTCCATTTGAACCTCCAACATGTATATAATCTATTTTATCTTGGGGGTTATCAAAAAATGAAAGTATTTTTTTTACTCTTTCTAATCCTGGTTTGAAGCCACCTTTATTTCCAAACTTACTAAATTTAGACAAAAATTGATAAGGGTTCATATAATCATTCCCAAAATATTTTTTAGATAGTTCTTGAATCTATACATAAAATTATTATAAAATAAAATATACACAAAAAGGAGGACATAACGTGAATAAAATTTTACTATTATCAATCATATCCTTGTTTTTAGCACAATTTATAAAAATATTTACTATTAAACCTTATTCTATAACCAATATTATTGGCTCTGGGGGCTTCCCAAGCTCACACTCATCTTTTGTTGCAACTTTAACAACTTTAATTGGTTTAAAATATGGTTTTAAATCAGATTTATTTGCTATTGTTTTTATATTTTCATTAATCGTAACCTATGACGCTAGTGGAGTTAGAAGAGCTGTTGGTGAACAAGCAAATGTTTTAAATAAATTAATCGAACATCTTAATGTTAAAAATATTGATAGAAATCCCCAACTATTAAAAGAAGATCTTAAAGAATTAATTGGACATACTCCTTTTGAAGTTTTTTCAGGTGTTTTATTCGGAATATTTATTGCACTTATTGGTTATTTTTATTTTTAGATAAATTTGCTATGTAATCCTTTATTTCTTCTTTACTGTTTAAAATTCCTAAGGCTCTTTTTTTCTTAACTATTTTTAAAAGATTTCCAACTCTTTCCCCTGATTCTATATTTAAAATTTTCATTATTGTATTTCCATCAATTTTTTTATTTTTTAACCTTTTTTTCATCTTTTTTAATGATTCAATGATGTCATTAATTTCAAACAAATCATCAGTCTTATTATGATAACAATTTATTATATAACTAACCTCATAATAATCAATATGATCAAAAAACAATTTATTATAGATTAATTCGTTCTTGTCTTTATATTTATTATGATTGTTTAATAAATTATTTATGACATACAAATAATCTCTAATTATTATAACATCATTTTTATTAAATGTATAAGAGTATAATATATCTTCTACTACTTTATAATTTAACTTATGACTTTTTATTAAATCCAAAAATATAGTAATTAATACTGATATGTACCTATGATTATTTGTTTTAGTATAATAATTGTTTTTCTTGAAACATTCTAATGTATTAATTATATTTCTTGTATTAATATTATTATACTCTAAATTAAAGAGTTCTGTTATAATATTAGTATTTAAAAAATTTCTTATTGTATTGATATTTAATCTATAATCAAATAATTTTATCAATTCTTCTCTTATTCTTTCAACTTTAATTTTCTTTATTAAACTAATATCATCTTTTATTATCTTTTTAGTTTTACTATTAATCTCAAAGTTAAGATTATTAGCAAATCTAAAAGCTCTAATTATTCTTAAAGGATCATTTTTTATTGATGATTGTTTCACGACTTTTATAACTTGTTTTTCAATATCTTTTATACCATTAAATGGATCGATTATATCGTCTTTTTTAATAATTATTTGATTATTATTAAAACCAATTTTACTTAATTTTATAGCCATAGAATTAATAGTAAAATCCCTGTAGCCAAGATCTTCTAACAGATCTTGACCTACAGGGCTTGAAAAATCTAAGAATATATTTTCATCTACAACAACTCTGAAAATATTTCTGTTTTTGTCTAAAACAATTACTTTTTTATTTATCGTATCAGCAAACTTATAAACAACATCTTTTATACTATTAAAAACTATCATATCAATATCATTTATTGATTTTTCTAATAGATAATCTCTTATAGTTCCACCAACTATATATATCTGATTGGTTTCTGAAATATTATCAAGTATTTTAAGATAGTTCATTAATAGTCACCTTTAAATTATCCTAATAATTTAGATACAATTTTATCAACATCAAAACCAAAATGTTTTGCCACATCATTGCCAGGTGCACTAGCACCAAATTCTTCCTGAGTAATTAATAGATCATCATTTGAAATATATCTATACCATCCATTACTTACTCCAGCTTCTATAACAACTTTTTTCTTATTTGGATTTCCAAACAATTTATCAATATAGCTATTATCTTGTTTGTTTAATATCTTTCTTTCTGGTACTGAAACAATTCTGCTACTAATATTTTCATCTTGAAGTTTATTAGCAACCTTTTCAGCAAGTGATAATTCACTACCACTAGCAATAAATGTGTAATCATAATCTTTATTACCACTTCTAATTACATAACCACCTTTATTGAAATCAGTGAGACCATTATCTTTTTTAACACCAGGTAGGCTTTGTCTTGTTAATACAAGAGCTGTAGGTCCATCGGTTCTTTTTAAAGCATTTAACCAAGCCTGTTTTGTTTCTTCAGCATCACCTGGTCTATAAACTGTCAAATTAGGAATTACCCTTAATGCTTCAAGATGTTCCACAGGTTGATGTGTAGGGCCATCTTCTCCGATATAGATGGAATCATGGGTAAATACA
Source organism: Halanaerobiales bacterium (assembly GCA_041642015.1). Lineage (GTDB taxonomy): Bacteria > Bacillota > Halanaerobiia > Halanaerobiales > M55B127 > M55B127. The sequence continues at coordinate 12,882 of JBEPXG010000002.1, read as the reverse complement.
TAAATTACTGGTTGTTTCATTAAAGCAGCTAGCCTTATAGCTGGTCTCATATAATCAGAGAATACTAAAAATGTTGCAGCAAAAGGTCTTATTCCTTTGTGTAAGGAAATACCATTTACAATTCCTCCCATAGCATGTTCTCTAACTCCAAATCTAAAGTTCCTTCCTTCATAACTATTTTTTTGGAAATCAGGGTACTTATCTAAATGGGTCTTATTAGAAGGAGCTAAATCTGCTGAGCCACCTACAAGATAATCCATTTTATCTGCTATTGTTCTTAAAGTAGCTCCAGAAGCCTTTCTAGTAGCTATTGGAGTTTCTATCTTTAGTTCATTTATTTCATCTATTAAATCATCATCAATTTTTAATTGATGAGATTGTTCCCATTTTTGATAAAGTTCAGGATATTTTTCTTTCCATTCATTAAACATCTCATCCCAAGTTTGTTTTTCTTTTTTTAATATTTGTCTTCTGTCTTCAAAATATTTTTCAACTGTATCTGAAATATAGAATTCTTTATCAGTTGGTAATCCAAAATATTCTTTTAAACCTTTAATCTCTTCTTTTCCAAGTGGTGCACCATGAGCATCTGCAGTATCTTGTTTTTCAGGTGCTCCATAAGCAATATGAGTTTTAGCAACAATTAAAGTTGGTTTTGTTGGTTCTGATTTAGCTTTCATAATCGCTTTTCTTACTTCATTAATATTATGACCATCAACATTATCAATAACCTGCCAATTATATGCTTTAAATCTTTCAGGAACTGATTCAGTAAAAGTGATATCAGTAGATCCCTCAATAGAAATATTATTATCATCATATATAGCTATTAGCTTTCCTAAACCTAAATGACCAGCAAGTGATGCTGCTTCTGATGAAATACCTTCCATCATACAACCATCACCCATAATTGTATAGGTATAATGATCAACAATATTATAATTTTCTTTATTAAACTTTGCTGCAAGGTGTCTTTCAGCAATTGCCATTCCTACAGCATTTGCCAACCCTTGTCCTAATGGACCTGTTGTTGTTTCAACACCTTCTGTTTCCATATACTCAGGATGACCTGGAGTTTTTGAACCTAACTGTCTAAAGTTTTTTAATTCTTTTAAACTTAAATCATATCCACTTAAATGTAACAATGAATATAAAAGCATTGATCCGTGACCTGCGGACAGTACAAAACGATCCCTATCTGGCCAATCTGGATTACAAGGATCGTGTTTTAAAACCTCACCATAAAGTAATGAACCTATTTCTGCACAGCCAACCGGCATTCCCGGGTGACCTGAATTTGCTTTTTCTACTGCATCGACCGACAAACCTCTAACGATATTTGCAACTTCTTTGAGCACTATAAAACCTCCTGTTGTAATATTTTATTTTATTATAATAACTATTTAGTTATTTATAACTCATATGATTTACCATGAATTGGTAAATTTAAATTTCCTAAAATTCTTTCCAATAATACACCTTCTCGTTCTGGAAAATCATAACCATAAGTAGTCCTTACAGCTAATGAAATAAACTGAACAGCTCTATCAATTGCCATTGGTAAGCTATCACCTTTAAGAATACTTCCTACTAAAATACTTGTAAACAAATCACCTGTTCCTGGAAAATTAGCAGGTATATAATCACAATCTACTTTCCAAAATCTATCATCATATTTATCATAACCTAATACAGATGTTTTTTCTTTATTCTTATAACCAGGTACACTTGTAATTATTACCATTTTAGGACCAAAATCAGATAATTTTTTAAGCCATTTTTTCGCTATTTCATCAGTTTTAATCAAATTTTCTTTTTCATTTAAAAGAAATTGAGCTTCTGTAATATTAGGTGTGATAATATCAGCTTGTTTTACTAATGACCTCATTTTTTCTACCATTTCTGGTCCAAATGTATCATAAGTTTGGCCATTATCACCTAATACTGGGTCTATAATAACATATTGTTCTTCTCTTTTAAATCTTTTTATGAAATCTATTACAATTTCCACCTGTTTAGTTGAACCTAAAAACCCACTATAAATCGCATCAAATTTTAAATTTAAAGAATTCCAATGATCAATATATTCAGGTAGTTCATCTGTTAAATCAATGAACTTATAATCTTTAAATCCACCTGTATGAGTTGATAATATAGCTGTAGGTAAAGGACATGGTTGTATTCCCATTGTTGCCAAAACTTCAATAACAGTTGTTAAAGAACCCCTACCATAGCCTGATAAATCATGGATTGCTGCAACCTTTGGAACTGGATTTAACATTTGTAATTCCTCCATTATCCAATAGTACTTCCACTTTCAATATTTTTTTCATCAAAATCTTTTGGCCTTGTATAGGACATAATTCTACAGTTTCTGCCGATTTGAACATTATCAGGAATTATTGCTCTTTTTGCTAATATATTCAGACCATTAAATAAAAGGTCAGGTTTTTCATCATTTGGAGTTAAATCATCTCCAAAACCAATATGACAGTTTTTACCCACCTTAACTTCTTTATCTATTATACACTTATCAATTATAGAATTTTTCTTTATATGGGCATCATTAAAAATTATTGAGTCTCTTACTACTACATTTTCTTCAATATAAACACCCGGAGAAATTACAGAGTCTTCTACTATTCCGTTAATAATTGCACCATTTGATAAAAGACTATTTGAAGCTTTACCATTTGGACCAAACTTTACAGGTGGTTTTTCAACACTTTTAGTGTGTATTTTCCATTCATTATCATAAAGATTTAATTCAGGTAATGGTTCTGTTAAAGACAAACTTGTTTCCCAAAAAGATTTTAAAGTTCCAACATCTCGCCAAAAACCCTCATACTCATAGGCATATACAGAATTATTTTCTATCATTGGTGGTATTACATGGTGACCAAAATCAGATTTTTCTGCACTACAGTATCTTTTTAATGCATTAACTAATACATCCTTTGAAAATACGTATATACCCATAGATGCTAAATTATTAGGGGGATTTTCTGGTTTTTCCAAAAAATCAGTTATTTTACCTGTTTTATCTGCATCTAAAATACCATATCGACTGGCTTCATCTTGCGGAACTCTTTGAGCCGCAATTGTTAAATCAGCATTACGATCTATGTGCTCTTCTACCATCTTATCATAGTTCATCTTATATAAATGATCACCAGATAAAATCAATACATACTCAGCATCTTGTCCTCTTAGATAACTCATGTTTTGATATATAGCATGAGCAGTACCCTTATACCAACCACCTTCTTTACCAGTATATGGTTGAAGAATTGTTATACCACCATATTTACGGTCTAAATCCCATGGTTTACCAATCCCAATGTGATCATTTAAAGATAAAGGTAAATACTGAGTAAGTACTCCAACGTTAAATATACCAGAATTTACACAATTACTCAATGCAAAATCGATTAATCTATACTTGCCTGCAAAAGGGACACTGGGTTTAGCTCTATGTTCAGATAATATATCTAATCTTGAACCCCTTCCACCTGCAAGAATTAAAGCAAGTGTTTTCAATTTTTATCCCCCCTGATTTATTAATAATTAAAAATTATTTTTTACTCTCTGTAATTTAATAATTTCTACAATGACCCTTTAAATCCTTTAATAAATAATACCAATTAAGGATTCTTTAATATTTTTATATATAAATTTAATTATTTGAATAATATTATTAATTTTTTTAATAAATGACTTGACATATTTTATTTTTATACTTATAATGATTATAGAATTTAATTTATGGAGGCAATATTATGAAAAAATCCAATTTGAAACTTATGAAAAATAAAGATTTTGTTTTACTATTTTTAGGTGGTTTTGTTTCCAGAATTGGAGATGGAATTCATTATATTGCTTTAGTTTGGTTTGTTTTAGATATTACCAATAGCGGTTCAGCTACAGGTTTTATTTTACTTTTATCAACATTACCCGGAGTAATAATTAGTCCCTTTAGTGGTGTAATTGCTGATAAATTCAATAGGAAAAATATAATTGTGCTTATGGATTTTATAAGAGGGATAATTGTAATTTATTTAGGGTATAGCATATATATGGGTAATGCTGGTTTTTTACAAATTAGTTTTGCCACAGTATTAATTGCAATATGTACTTCATTTTTTAATCCTGCTGTAACAGCATCATTACCTAATATAGTGGATGATTCTCTTTTACAAAAAGCAAACTCATTAAACCATTTTAGTATGAATTTTACTCAAATTATAGGTGCTGCTTTAGGAGGTATTCTTATTGCTTCTTTTGGAATAGCAGGAGTCTTTTTTATTAACGGTATTTCATTTATTATATCTTCTTTTTCAGAACTTTTTATTAATATACCTAAAACAAAAATTGAAAAAGAATTAGAAAAAAGCCCAACCTTATTAAATGAACTAAAGTTTGGACTAAATTTTTTGTGGAATAAAAAAGAAATATTATCCCTTTTTACTATAGCAATATTTTTAAACTTTTTGTTTACCGGACTTATAATATTGGGGTTACCATACATATTTAAAGAATTACTTGAAGTTAACAGTAGATTATATGGTTATGCTCAATCAATTTTTCCAGCAGGTGCTGTTGTGGGTTCTATTATATTAAGCCAATTACCAGAAATTAAAAATTATTTTAAAGTTCTTTTTTATTCAATGAATATTCAAAGTATATTACTCTTAGCATTAGGTATACCTTTAATACCTTATTTTCTAATAAATAATTCTGTTTTAACCATATATTATACAATAATGTTTATATTGTTTTTATTAGGTGTTTCAAATGCCATATTAAACGTACCTATAAGAATCCTATTACAAAGATTAATCCCCGATAATTTACGGGGTAGAATTACTGGACTTTTAGCAACTATGTCTCAATCTCTTGTTCCAGTATCAATTGCATTAACAGGCTATCTATTGGATATAATGCAAGTGTTTTATCTATTTATTGCTGGAGGATTAGCAGCCTTAATCCTTACATTATATATTTATAAGATTCCAGCTATGCATAATTTGAACTCCTATAATAAAAAAGTTAAAAATACAAATGTTTCTATAAATACACTTGATGCATAAACACATTTTGCATGAAAAATAATGCAATATAAGAAATTAATAAGGCTAAAAGTGGGGTTACTATCCAACCAAGTCCTATTTTTGATAATAACTTATAATTAATGTTTCTCCCTCCTTTTGCCAACCCTATACCTATCACGGCTCCGACAACAGCCTGTGATCCAGAAACTGGCACCAAAGGTAAGGTTGGTAAACCAAGGGTGATTAATATAGACTGCAGTCCCTCTGACGCAAAAACAAATAAGACTGCAGAACTAGACAGAACTACTATGAGAGAGGCTACCGGGGAAATTTTAAAAATGCTTTTTCCTACGGTAGTCATAACTCTCTTAGAATAAGTAAAAACCCCAATGGATATTGATATCCCTCCTAATAAAAATAATACTTGTATACTAGAAAGAGATACAATATTTAAATCTAATCCTCCAATAACAGAAGTTTTTGTAAAAACCCCCATAACATTAGCAATATTATTTGCACCTAAACTATATGCTCCAAAAGCTCCTACCAAAATTAATCCTATTCTTGTATACATATCTATTTTAAATAAATGGATTTTTACATTATTTACAATATAATCGGCAATTTTAAAAAATAATATAGCAAAAACAGCTGATAAAATTGGAGAAAATATCCATGTACCAACAATTTTTGTTAAAACTGTAAACTCAGTATCATATCCACTAAACAAATTCCAGCCTATAATCGCACCTACTATTGACTGTGTTGTTGAGACTGGAAGTTTATAATTTGTCATTAAGTATACTGTTAGGCCAGCAGCTAAGGCAACAATAAAAGCTCCAGGTAATGTATTGACATCACCTAAAGCACCTAATGTTTCAGTTGTTCCTGCTCCTCCAAATACAGCACCAATAATTACAAAAATACTTATAATTACTGCTGCTGTAGAGAATTTTACCATTTTTGTAGAAACTGCAGTACCAAATAAATTTGCCGCATCGTTAGCACCTAATGACCATCCTAAAAACAAACCACTAGAAATAAATAGTAAAGATACCATAATACTCAATCCTCCCTACTACAATTTTAAACTAAATAGATCTTTTAATAGCTGCTACAGATAACTTCTCACTTATTTCTTCAGCTAAGTCAGAAAAATAAGCAATTCTTTCTGAAAAATGTCTTAAATGAACTCTTTTTGAAAATTCATCTATTTCATCAGTTTCAAAAACTTTTCTTTTAATTCTCTCTTCTATTTTATCTGCTTCATGTTCGTAAAAATGTACTTTATTCACATAATCATTTACCATTGATATTTCTTCAAAATAAGTTCTTAATCCTTTAACTACTTCTTCAGCTGAACTTAATGATTGTTTTGTTAGATCCTTGAACTCAGCTAATACGAAGTCCCTAATTTTAGGTTTTTCAATAGAAAACTGCATTAAAACTTTTTTACATAAATCCACTTCATTATCCATTGTTTCAAGTAAAGAAAGTACGTCTCCTCTAGCCTCTGGAATTAACATATAGGTATATAATTTATATTTTATATCTTTTAAGAGTTTATCTGCTTTATTTTCTACTTTTAAAATATCTTTTAAACCATCTTCAAATAAATCAAAATGACCTTCAAAGTATCTATTAATCTCCCTTTTAAAAATCAGTAATGCTTCTTCAACATTGTCTAAGTATTCATTTATATCCTTTTCTAACTCCTTCGATTTGTTAAAAATGCTTTTTTTCATAAATCATCTTTCTCCTTTCTTATTAACCGCCCTCTTAGATAAATACTCTTCCGGCATATTAATAATCACTATTCCAATTGATACTAAGATAAGTGCAATAACAGCATATATATTTATAAATTCATTTACTAAAAAGAATGCAGATAAAAACACTCCACTTACAGGTGTAATAAATTTATAAATTGTAATATAACCAACCTTATTGTATTTAATCAAACTATACCATAAAGCAAATGCTGCTGCTGAGATAAAAGCTAAATATATTAATAAAAAAGTACTTTTTGTATTAAATTGTATTGAATTTATATCTGTTCCCATTATAGATACAATAAATAAAGTTACTGAACCAAATAACATCTGATAAGCTGTAATAATCATAGTATCAATATTAACTGAAAGATGTTTAACATATAAAATAGCTACTGTACTCATTACTCAAGTCATGATTATAAATCCTTCTCCTGTTAAATTAAATACAAAGTTCAAATCTCCTCTACTTAAATTTATTATTATTACACCAGTAAAGCCTAAAGCTAATCCAAAAATCTTTATCTTATTTAATTTATCATCTGAATAAAGAAAATGTGAAGCAATTACTGTAAAAAATATTCCTGATGTAACCAAAATAGAGGATTTCACTCCTGTTGTCTTAGCAAGTCCATTATAAAAAAAAGCATATTGACCAAATGTTTGAATTAAACCTAATATTATTAGCTTATAAAAAACTTCTTTTCTTAATTTTAATTTTTTAAATCCAGATTTTAATATAATAAATATAATTAACATTAAGGAAGCTAACATAAAACGAAAGGAAGCAAATAACATTTTAGTAAAAGGACCACTGTTTTCTATATTAAGTAAAGAATAACTGACTTTTAAAGAAGGAAATGCACTCCCCCATAAAACACAGGCAATAATAGCTAAAAAGACTACAGTATATTTATTTTTGAATATATTTATCTTCCTTTTAGACATTAATTTATAACCTCATTTGCTTTTTTATTATTGTTTCTAGTTTGATTAATTGCTTTAAAAATTCCATAAAGTATTAATATTCCACCTATTATAGTTGCTGTAGTTAAACTTTCTTTTAATATTATAACAGCTAATATTGTAGTCAATATTGGCTCACCTAATATGGCAAGTGAGACAATTGTCGCAGGCACATACCTAATTGATAAATTCAATACTGAATGACCAATTAATGTTGGACCTAAAGCAAGTAATAATATATAAAAATAATTCATATTACTATATCCTGTAAATGATTTACCAGATATTAATACAAAAATAAATAAAAAGAAAGCACAATATGTATACACAATATATATATATGGGATATAATCAATTTTTTTCCTAAAACTCCTACCTAAAAATAGATAACAAGCAGCTAAAAAAGCTGCTAAGATTGCAAGCATATCACCATAAAATCTTGTTAATATTATATGAAAATCAGAATAGCTAATAATTACACTGCCTATTAAAGCAAATATTACTCCAGCTATAGCTCCTTTTCTTATATCTTCTCGTGCAAAAAGATATTCTAATAACAATGTAAATACTGGTTGTATTGCAATAAATATTACTGCATTAGCAACATTAGTAAATTGTACTGCAGATATCCAAGCAAAAAAATGTAAAGCTAATAAAAAGCCAACTAATGCTGGTCTAATATCTAAAAAGTATTTTAATGAATCTCTATATTTAGTAAAAAACAAAGGGGTTAAAAATAAAGATGATAAAAACACCCTATAAAATGCAATAATTAAAGCTGGTGCTGTAATTACTTTAATAATTATCCCAGAAAAAGCAATTGTAAATACACCTATAGCTAGTATTATATATATTTTTGCATCTTTTTCTGCTAAATTTAACATTTATAAATTCTCCTAACTTAGCTTAACATAATTATTATTTTGATCCAAAATGATCTCTTCTTTTTTATGTCTAAATTTAATTTTTTCACCTTCAACCAAGATATATTCAGTGAAATCATCTTTAACATGTACTTTAAGTAATGAACCCCTATACCTGATCTTAAATTCATAACCATCCCATTGTTTTGGTAAATATGGTTTGAAACTTAAAATTTCATCATAATTACGCATTCCTGCAAAACCTTGAACTAATACCATCCAATTACTTCCCATACAGGCTGTGTGCAATCCTTGATAAGCATTTTCATTATAGTCATCTAGGTCTAACCTTGCAGTCTGTAAAAAATAGTTGTATGCATCATTATGATATCCAATTTCTGATGCAATAATACTATATATTGAAGGTGATAAGGATGAGTCATGAGTTGTCTTGGGCTCATAATAATCATAGTTCCTTTTCTTTTGATCTAAACTAAACTGATCACCCATAAATAACATTAGTAATATTACATCTGCTTGTTTTATTAACTTATACTTCCAAATTGTTAGTGGATGCCAATTTTTCACAAGAGGAAGTTCATCAATCGGTATTGATTCAATATCAATATCTTCTTTATAAATAAATGAATCATCTTGAGGATTTATTTTTAATTCATCATTATATGGTAAATACATATTTTGGGCTGCATTAATCCAATTTTCTACCTCATCATCATAAAGATTAATGATATATTTTATTTCTTTTAATTTATCAGGATTTTTTTCTTTTAGTTCATTATATACATCAGCAGCAAATTCCAAATTGAATTTTGCCATATAGTTTGTATAACAATTATTATTAACAGCAGGTTTATATTCATCAGGTCCACAGGCTTCATTTATACAAAATTTATTATCTTTCATTTTTTCAAAATGACCTAAACTTAACCACATTCGGGCAGTTTCAAAAAGTATTTCAGCTCCTTTATTATATAAAAAATCTTTGTTTTCAGTTGCATTCACATAATTATAAATAGCATAAGCAATATCAGCATTAATATGATATTGTACAGTTGAACCTAAGAAATTACCAGAAGCTTCTTTTCCGTTTATTGTTCTCCATGGATATAATGCTCCATCTAAGTGCATTCTTTCAGCATTATCACGTGCTTTATCTAAGATCATATATCTGTAGTTTAAAAGTTGTTTTGCTATTTCTGGATGACTATATATATAAAATGGAATTATATAAGTTTCTGTATCCCAGAAATAATGTCCTTCATAGTATTCTCCTGTGAGACCTTTTGCTGCAACATTTGTTTTTCCATCTGTTCCTGTTGATTGCAGTATTTGATATGCATTAAATCTAAATGCCTGTTGTAATGATTTATCTCCTTCTATTTTTACATCAGAAAATTTCCAATAATTATCTAAATAATCTTTTTGTGTTTTTTCTAGATATTGAAATCCTCTATTAAAAATTAAATCTAAATCATTTTTACATTGGTCAAGTATTTCATTTTTATCTATATCATTTGAGGTATAAAAGCTAGCATATTTATTTAAAGTAAAGGAATCATTTTTTTGCAAATCTACAATAAAAATTTGATCTATTTTTTCTTTTTGCAACTTATTATTTTTAACGATAGATGAACTATCAACACCAACAATTTGATGATAAATTTTTGTTCCTATAGTAATATTGGAGTTATGTGTACTCATTAATAAACTTAAAAAACCGTTTTCATTATCAATATGTTCAACATTTAAAGCCTTTTTATTTTTTAGATGATGATAGTTTTTCACATCTCCATTTAATGTACTAACAATTTTTACTTCTCCATTAAAATTTAAAGCAGTAACTTTATAATTTATTGCTCCAATATGTTTATGTTTAAAAGAAATAAGTCTTTTTATTTCTATTTTAAGTTTCTTACCATCTATTGTTTCCCAAATAACAGTTCTTTTTAATATTCCATTTTTGAAATCTAATACTCTATCATAGTCAATAATATTACTTTTTGATAAGTCAAATCTTTCCTTATCAACATAAATATTAATTATTTTCCAATCCATTAAATTTATCATTGACTGGTATTCTTGGGGTTGTTTAGGAGCAAATTCTCCATATATAATTTCTTCATTTTCATAGATACCATTTATATAAAATCCTGGAGTTGTTTCTAATGAAGGATCTTTAATATCTTCTTCAAATGTACCTCTTAAACCCATATAACCATTTCCTAAAGTAAAGATAGTTTCATTATGGTGATTATTTTTTATTTTGAATTCTTTTTCAGTAATTTTCCAAGGTTCATAATCATATAATGGCAGTTTTTCACTTTTCAATCTATGATAAGTTAACAATGAAAACTCCCCCTTAATTATTTTTTACTTTTTAACATTTTAATTGCTTCAGGTATTACGTGTTTAATAGATTCTAAACAGTCCTCTACTAATTTTGGATTTGATGGAAGATTAATAATCAAACTTTCTTTATTAATTCCAGCTTTCCCTCTAAAAATACATGCTTTGGGTTCATATTCTGAAACCACTCTTCTCATCTTTTCAGGTATACCAGGAACTTCTTTTTCCATAACATCTTGAGTTGCTTCAGGTACTAAATCTTTAGGTGATAAGCCGGTACCTCCACTTGTTAATATTAAATCAGCTTGCCTAGTAACACTTAATTCAAAAAGAACTTCTTTAACCTTTTCATATCTATTATCAATTGATTTAAAATACACCTTTTCACCTTTAATACTTGATGCTAAATTTCTAACTAATTCTCTTTTTTGTTCATTAAACCCATCTTTATAATAACTATCTTTAACAGTAAGTAATGCTACCTTAACCAAAATATTCACCCTTTCATTTTATTATCGGTTCCAACCACTATTTTTTTGTGAAATTAATAAGTAAGCAAAAAATGGAGCTCCTAATAATGCCGTGATAATACTAATTGGTATTTCAGCTCCTGTTAAACTTCTTGCAATATCATCCATGAGTAATAAAAAACTGGCACCTAATAGACCTGAAGCTGGAACCATATATCTGTGATCAGCTCCTACAATGAATCTTGATATATGAGGAACTACTAACCCTACCCAACTTACTTGACCTACAGTTGCTACTGAAGCTGATACCATTAAAGTACTAAATAATATCATGACAGTTCTAACTAATTTAACGTTTATACCCATTGATATTGCTTCTTCTTCTCCCATAGACATTACATTCAAATAATAACGAATTAACAATAATACAATAATCCCCAATACAATAAATGGTGCAGCAAAAACTAATTCATCCCAACCAGTCCTGTTAAAACCACCCATTAACCAAAAAACTATACCAGGTAATTTTTCATAAGGATCAGCCATATACTTTAATATAGATATAAAAGCATTAAATAACGAACTAACAACTATTCCTGATAAAACCATCATCATTATCATATTAGTCTTTCCCAGTTTTGAAATAAAGTATGTCATAAATACAGCTATTATTCCAAAGACAAATGCTAAAATATATATAGATGATAATGATTCAAATGATAGAATCATACCTAATGCAGCACCAAAGCTTGCTCCAGCAGAAACTCCTAAGATATCTGGAGATACAAGGGGATTTCTAAAAGTACTTTGATAACTTGCTCCAGCTATAGATAATGCTGCTCCTACTCCCATAACCAAAAGTATTCGGGGTAACCTTATATAATAGAAAACAGATTTTTCCATACTATTAAGACTAAAACCATTTAAAAACTTAAAAACAGGAATATTATATCTTCCAATAAATAGAGATATAAACATTGTTATAATAGTAATTATAAAAATTATTAATAGCTTTTTTTTATTTGTTGTTCTATCTTCAAGAAGGTGCATTAAATACCCCTTTCAACACTTTATTATATTTTTCTTTTTTTATAGTTTATATGATATTTTAGTCATTTACAAATTTTTTCTAAATACCAAATCAACAATCTCTTCTATATGTAGTTCTAAACTGTTTATTATTTTAATATCCTGTGAAGGCATTTCTTTTATTATCGAACCTAACTCAGTACATCCTAAAATCAATGAATCAATATCATTAAACAACAAATTATCTATAATACTATTAATATAAAACTTTGAACCCATATTTATCTTATTATCTACCAGTTCATCAATAATGATATTATTTAATTCTTCAACTTCATGAGGTGGTGGAACTACTATTTGTTGA
>JBEPXG010000001.1:6774-21339 GCA_041642015.1 Halanaerobiales bacterium | reverse complement strand
TTACCATGGAGAACAATAAAAGATAATTTTAAGTTCATCCAAAAAAATTATTTAACAGATGCTAATGCTAAAGAAATTAGAGATAATTTACTACAACTTACAAATTTAAGTGAGATAATCGATAACTATCCAGAAGAACTAAGCGGTGGAATGAAACAAAGAATTGAAATTTTAAAGGCAATATCAATAAAGCCTGATTTTTTAATTATGGATGAACCATTAAAATCAGTTGATACTCAAACTAAACTTAATTTAAGAAATCTACTTTTAAACTTACATAATAAAAAAAATATAGATATGTTTGTTATAACTCATGATCCAGAAGAAGCAGCTTTACTCTCAGATAGGATATATGTACTCTCTGATAAACCAGGAATAATAAAAAAAGAGTTTAAAATAAGAACAAAAAAAGAAAAAAGAACATTAAAAACCGACGAAGTTTATGATACTATAAATGAAATAATAGATATATTCATGGAATTGGTTGATGAATATAAATGGGGTAAATAATCTCATATCTTTAAATGTATTTTTAATTAAAGATATTAAACAAGGGGGAAAAGTTTTTAATGAAGAAAAAGGTAATTACAATAATTGGGGGAGGAACCGGAGGCTACGTTGCTGCAATTAGAGCTGCTCAATTAGGAGCAGAAGTGAATTTAGTTGAAAAAGAAAAGGTAGGTGGGACCTGTCTAAATTGGGGTTGTATACCTACAAAAGCTTTAGTATATTCTGCTAAAACATATTCTGATATTCAAAATGCTAAAAGATTCGGAATTGAAGTAGAGGATGCTAGTGTTAACATGAAAAGGGTTATTAAAAACAAAGATGGTATTGTAAAACAACTTGTAGGTGGAGTAGAATTTTTATTAAAAAAGCATAAAGTTAATGTAATTCAAGGAACGGCTGATATAGTTGATAAAAAAACTGTATCTGTTGATACAAAAAAAGGGGAAGAAGTTTTAAAAACTGATTATATAATTATTGCAACAGGTTCTAATGTTAAAAAAGTGCCAATAAAAGGAATTGATACAGAAGGCATATTAACAAGTAAAGAAGCATTAGATCTAAAAGAATTACCTGAATCTTTAGCAATAATTGGTGGTGGAGTAATTGGTATGGAATTTGCCTTTATATATTCAGCTTTTGGAGTTGATGTAAAGGTAGTTGAATATTTAGATGATATTCTTCCAGGTGTAGACAAAGAGATTACTAAAGAGTTAAGATCTATTGCAAAAAGAGAACGAATTAAAATAACAACAGGAGCACAAGTTACTGAAATTAAAAATGATGATAATTTCAGTGTTAAATATATAAAAAATGATGAAGAAGATATACTTGATGTAGAGAAAGTCTTAATTGCAACTGGAAGAGAACCAAGTTTTGGTGGATTAAGTTTAGATAAATTAGGAATAGAAACTGAAGGTAATGCTATAAAAGTTGATGATACTTTACAAACTAATCTTGATAATATCTATGCAGTTGGTGATGTTACTGGTAAGATTCTTTTAGCACATGTGGCTTCACATCAAGGAATTATTGCAGTAGAAAATATTATGGGTAAAGAAAAGGAAGTTGATTATGATGTTGTTCCTTCTGCAATTTTTACAAAACCTGAAATAGCCACTGTTGGTTTAACTGAAGAAGAAGCAGAGGAAAAAGATATTGATTTTACAGTTGGTAAATTTCCATTTAGAGCTAATGGTAAAATTAAAACTATGAATAAAAGAAAAGGATTTATTAAAATAATTATAGATAAAAACACTCATCAAATTCTTGGAAGCTCAATAATTGGTGTTCATGCTACAGATTTAATACATGAACTGACTCTTGCTATTAAAAATAATCTTAAAATTGAAGATGTTATTGAGACAATTCATGCTCATCCAACAACTTCTGAAGTGATTCATGAAGCAGCTTTAGATACTATAGGAGGTGCTCTACATTATGTCAGAATTAATTGATAAAATAAAAAATAGAATTGATAGTGCTAGATTAATCTACTCTGATTCCTATAATCCTTGGTACAATCTAGCTTTAGAAGAATATTTATTAAATAATACTAAAAAAAATGAAGTAATGTTATATTTATGGCAAAACGATAATACAGTTGTAATTGGTCGAAATCAAAATGCTTGGAAAGAATGTAACTGTCGTCTGCTGGAAAATAATAATGGAAAACTTGCTAGAAGGTTATCAGGTGGTGGAGCAGTATATCATGATTTGGGAAATTTAAATTTTACATTTATTATGGATAAAAATCTTTATGATATTCATACACAGCTTGAAGTTATTTTAGAAGCTGTAAGAGATAGCAATATAGATGCTGAATTTTCAGGAAGAAACGACCTTGTTGCTTCTGATAGAAAGTTTTCAGGTAATGCCTTCTATTATGGAACTAATTCTTCATACCATCATGGTACAATTCTAGTAGATACTGATTTTGAAAACATGGTTAATTATTTACAGGTATCTAAAGAAAAAATACAATCAAAAGGTATTAAGTCAGTGAAATCAAGGGTTGTTAACTTAAAAGAATTAAACTCAACGGTTACTATTGATAAAATGAAAAAAGAGTTAGCTAAATATTTTAAAGAAATATATGAAGTTAATCCTAAAAAAGAAGTAATTTCACCAAATCAAATTAAAGAAGTATCTAAACTAAAAGATAAATATTCATCTTGGGACTGGAGATATGGTCAAGCCCCTGATTTTGATATAACATATGAAAAAAGATTTAAATGGGGAGATGTTCAGTTAGGATTAAGTTTAACTAAGGGAAAAATAACAGAATCTAAAATATATTCAGATGCAATGAATGCTGATCTTATAGAAGATATTGCAGAAAAGTTAAAAGGCTGTCAATTTAAAATTGATGAGATAACTAATGCTATAAATAATGTTAAACATTCAAAAGATGAAGAAGAAATTATAGAAAATATAACTGAATGGTTAAAAGAAAAAAGAATATGATATTAAAATTCAAATAGTAAAAATAATTTTTTAATATGAAAGACCGCCTTTTTTGAAAGTAATAAATTAAAAAGGCGGTCTTTTTATTAAATATTTTAAATTAATAAGGAAACATGTTTGTTTTACAAGATGGACAAACTGCATTCACATAACCTTCACGGTCCCCTTTACTTACGCTGTCAGAGATTTCCTTTTCTTTTTTAGAATAGTGATTAGCACAATTGTGACAGTAAATATCACCACAAGACTCACACTTATAGAACTTATCATGTTTATGATAAGTTGCTCCACAAGCTTCACACTTTTTAACTGACATAACTAAGCCTCCTTTAGATTTGTTTCTTTCTACTTTTTATTATATTCTTAATTATATAGCATATAATAGTAAGTATGATACATAAAATTTAAAGATATTATGAGCAGGATTTATTGTATAAATAGTGAAATGTATATATAGCCTATATACTATTATATACCAAAGGATGATTAAATGAAAGAACTAAAAGTAATGACTATATTTGGAACTAGACCAGAGGCAATTAAAATGGCTCCTCTAGTTAAGGAACTTAAAAAAAGAAATGAAATTAAATGTATTGTAGCAGTTACTGCACAACATAGAGAAATGTTAGATCAAGTATTAAACTTATTTAATATATCAGCTGATTATGATTTAGATATTATGTCTGATAAACAAACTTTAACTGATATTACTGTAAAGGTATTAAAAAATTTAGATAAAGTATTAAAAAAGGAAAAACCAGACCTTATATTAGTACATGGAGATACAACAACTACTTTTATAGGGGCTTTATCCTCTTTTTATAATCAAATCGACATTGGACATGTTGAAGCCGGTTTAAGGACACATAATAAGTATTCTCCATATCCTGAAGAAATGAACAGACATTTAACAGGAGTTTTAGCTGATATTAACTTTGCTCCAACCATAAATAATAAAAATAATTTATTACAGGAAAATATTGATGAAGATAAAATTTTTGTTACAGGTAATACTGTAATTGATGCCATACAAGAAATTGTTAATGATGATTATGAATTTAAAAATGAAGTTTTAAAAAATATTGATTTTGAGAATAAAAAGATAATTCTTTTAACAGCACATCGTAGAGAGAATTTGGGTGAAGGACTTACTGGAATCTTTAAGGCAGTAAATGATATAATTAAAGATAATCCTAAAGCAGAAGTTGTTTTTCCAGTTCATCTAAATCCTGCAGTAAAAAAACTAGCATATAAATATCTAAAAGACAATAAAAATGTACATTTAATTGAGCCACTCGGGTATTTAGAGTTTGCTAATTTAATGAATAAATCCTATTTTATAATGACTGACTCTGGAGGTATTCAAGAAGAAGCTCCGGGTTTAGGAAAACCTGTATTGGTATTAAGAGATACAACAGAAAGACAGGAAGCAATAACTGCAGGTACAGTTAAAAAAGTAGGAGTAGACAAAGAAGTGATTTTTAATGAAGCAAATTTATTACTAAATAATAAAAAAGAATATAATAAAATGTCAGAAGCAGTTAATCCTTATGGGGATGGTAAAGCATCTCAAAGAATTATAGATTATATTTTAAATAAATATAATATTAAGGGGGATATACCTGAGATTTTCCAGGTTAAATAAGATGGGAATAAAAGATATTAATTTCAAAAAGCAAAGAGAAGAAATGGTAAAAAAGCAACTCATAAGACGAGGAATCAAGGATAAAAATGTTCTTGATGCCTTTCGTAAGGTTCCCAGAGAAATTTTTGTGCCAGATGATGTAAAGGAATACTCATATCAAGATGGTCCTTTACCAATTGGTAAAGAACAAACTATTAGTCAACCATATATTGTAGCTGAGATGGTTGAGGCTTTAGAATTAGATAAAGAAGATATTGTTTTAGAGATCGGAACGGGTTCTGGCTATCAAACTGCTATTTTGGCTCAAATAGCAAAACATGTATATTCTTTAGAAAGAATACAATCTTTAGCTGATAAAGCTAAAAAGATATTAGATGAATTAGATTATAAAAATATTACTATCAAATT
The DNA here is from genome assembly GCA_041642015.1 of Halanaerobiales bacterium. Classification (GTDB taxonomy): domain Bacteria; phylum Bacillota; class Halanaerobiia; order Halanaerobiales; family M55B127; genus M55B127. The sequence continues at coordinate 16,313 of JBEPXG010000001.1, read as the reverse complement.
AGGTGATGGAAGTCTGGGTTGGCCAGATGGAAATATGAAATTTGCAGGAATTATTGTAAGTGCTGGTGCACCTTCAATTCCAGAGAGTTATAAACAGCAAATAAAAATTGGAGGTTATATTGTAATACCAGTAGGTAGTAGAGCTTTACAAAACTTATATAAAGTAGAAAAGAGATCAGAAAAAGATTTTAAAAAACAAAGTTTAGGACATGTAAGGTTTGTTCCCTTAATTGGTGAGCAAGCCTGGTAAAGGAGGAAATAAATGTGACAGAAAATATTAAAGCAAAAGTACTAAAAAATTCTGTAATAGTGAGTGGCCACCCTAGAAGTGGGACATCAATAACTTGTCAGTTAGTAAAAAGCGCTGGTGTTCATTTTCCTTCAGATTATGAGGGTGATGAATACAATCAATCAGGCTATTATGAACTAGAAATCAGTAAAGATCTTTCAAAAAAACTAATACAAAAGGCAATGACAATAAAAAATACAATTAAGATGAATCAGGTTATAGAAAAGTTGAATGCTACAGATGGAATGTCAGGTCTAAAATTAGTTAGAATTCCTGCAATATTTTTCTATCGTCATGTTGCTCAAAACCTAAAAGCAGTTTTTATTTTTAGAAACCCTGCTGATGTAAAAGCAAGTATGTTAAGAAGAGGAATTTCTGGATTTACACCTGACTGGTTTACAAACAATAATGCATTAATTGCAGCATATGAAAATATAGAGGATAGCATTTTACTAAGTTATGAAACTTTACTTACTCAAAAGGATAAAGTAAAAAAATTGTTTGAAAGTATTGGACTCAATATTGATGCATCATTGATTAAAACAGATCAAAGATCTCAAAAACACAGTAGTATTGTGTTAGAACAAAGAGAAATAAAGCTTTATGAGAAGTTGAAGGAATTAGAATCCAAAAACTTATAAGAAGGGGTTGAGAAAGTATGGATATTTATCAATTTGCTATCGATTTTGAAAGAGAAAACAGAAAATACTATGAGGAATGTGCTGAAAATGTTGAAGATGAGAGTATAAAAAGTGTATTTTTAGAATTATCTGCTGAAGAAGCTAAACATGAAAGAATTGTAAAAAAATTAAGGGATAAAGAAAATGTCGAGGATCTTGATTTTGATATTATACCAAGAGTAAATGAAGTATTTTCAGAGATAAAAGAAAATATACCAAATAAGGTGATGCCAACCGATCAAGTAGATATATATAAAACTGCGTTAGATATGGAAGAAAAAAGCAAAGATTTTTATTCTGAAAAAGCCGGAGAAGTAGAAGATAAAAAAGCAAAAGAAGTGCTTTTAAGGTTATCTAAAGAAGAGAAAAAACATGAAGATATAATCAGAAGTATAATTGAATTAGTTAATAGACCCAATACCTGGCTTGAAGATGCAGAATGGTATCATCTTGAAGACTATTAATAATAGTACTCTTAAAGCAACTGCTAAAAGCAGTTGCTTAACTATATAAAATCTATTAAAGAGGAACTGAGGAGGTAATCTAGTATGGATTTTAACATTTTGATTGGTGGTGAAGCAGGACAGGGTTTAAAAACGGTAGATAATATTATGGGGAAGATACTTTTTAGACAAGGCTTTAACATTTTCTCATCTAAAGATTTTATGTCCAGAATAAGAGGTGGACATAACTTTATGCAACTAAGAATTAGTGATCAAGAACTTTATGGTCCTATTGAAGAAATAGATTTATTAGTTGCATTAAATAAAGAAACAGTAGATATTCATAAAGACAACTTAAAAGATGATGGTATAGTATTAATTGAAGGAGAAAGTAATGTTTTAGATAAAAGAACATTGCTCATACCAGCATCAGTAATAGCAAAAGATATCAATCCTAAGGGTGTTAATACTGTTTTTGTTGGCGCTATAACAAAGATAATGGGTTTAGATCTAGATATTGCAAGAGATGTAATAAATGATTACTTTGATGACGATATTTTAGAAGATAATATTCAACTTTTAGAAAGAGGATATAAATCAGTTGAATGTGTATATGATGATTTGAATGCCAATATAGAAACAAAAGATGACGAATTATTTATAGATGGAAATTCAGCCTTAGGTTTTGGAGCATTAACAGGTGGATTAAGATTTTATTCTGCATATCCGATGTCTCCTTCAACAGGTATTATGAACTTTCTTGCAGGAAAGCAAGAAGATTATGATCTTATAGTAGAACAGGCTGAAGATGAGCTTGCAGCAATAAATATGGCTTTAGGTGGTTCATATAGTGGTGTTAGGTCTATGACTGGAACATCAGGTGGTGGACTTGCTTTAATGAACGAGGCAATTGGTCTAGCGGGTTTAACTGAAACACCTGTTGTTATAGCTGATGTACAGAGACCAGGTCCTGCTACTGGTTTACCTACTAGAACTGGTCAGGGAGATTTGCTTTTTGCAATTAATTCCGCACAAGATGATTTTCCACTTATGGTGATTGCTCCAAAAGATCAAGAAGATTTGTTCTATACTGGTTTTAGAGCTTTAAATTTAGCTGATAAATACCAAATACCAATTATAATTTTAAGTGATCAATTTAATGCTGATTCTAGTAAAAATTTAAAAGAATTTAATTTTGATGAACTTGAAATAGATAGAAATTTAATATCTGAAGATGATCCTGATGCTAAAGACTATAAAAGATATAAATTTACTGAAGATGGAATTTCAAAAAGAGCTTACCCAGGACAACTTAAAGGTGAATTAGTATTAGTTGATAGTGATGAACACGATGAATATGGTCATATAGTTGAAGATTCTGAAACTAGAATAAAGATGGTCAATAAAAGAGCTAAAAAAATTGACAAATTGATAGAAGAAGATCTAGAAGAACCAGAGTATTTTGGTGATGAAGATATAGATTATTTGATGTTAACATGGGGTTCTTCTTATGGTCCAGCTAGAGATGCTTTTGAGCTTTTAAATAATGATGATTATAAAGTGGGTCTTTTAAGTTTTAGTGATGTTTGGCCACTTCCTAAAGAAAGGTTAAAAGAAATTGCATCAGATGATGTGAAATTAGTAACTGTGGAACAAAATTCAAGCGGACAGTTTAAATCTCTTATAAGATCTGAAACACTATTAGATGTTCAAGACTCTATCTTAAAATATGATGGAAGACCATTTACAGGCAAAGAAATTTACAATAGATTTTTAGATGAGGTGATTGATAATGGCTAAGAATACTGATTTTAATATTACTGAAGAAACTGCCTGGTGTCCAGGTTGTGGTAACTTTCCATTAAGAAAAGCATTATCATCAGCTTTAAAAGAGTTAGATATAGATGCTGACCAGGTTGCGATGTTTACTGGAATAGGACAGGCAGCTAAAATGCCTCATTATATCAACTTAAATGGTTTTAATGGATTACATGGTAGATCATTTCCACCAGCAGTTGGAACAAAAGTTGGAAACCACAAATTAAAAGTAATTGTCGAATCAGGTGATGGATGTACTTATGGAGAAGGTGGAAACCATATTTTGCATAATATCAGAAGAAACCCTGATGTAACACATCTTGTACACAATAATCAAATATATGGATTAACAAAGGGGCAAGCATCTCCAACATCTGAAGAATATATTCAAACAGGTATTCAGATTAAAGGTACTACAGCTGCTCCTTTTCACCCAGTACAATTTGCAGTTGGAATGGGAGCAAGTTTTGTAGCTAGAAGTTTTGTGGGAGACCAAGACCACTTAAAAGATATGATAAAAAAAGCAATGAACCACAGAGGTTATGCCCTAATTGATATATTACAACCATGTGTTTCCTTTAATAAGATAAATACTTATAAGTGGTATTCAGAACGAGTCTATAAATTGGATAATAGTTATGATCCTGAAAATATAAATGAAGCTTTTAATAAATCAAGAGAATGGGGAGATAATATACCAATTGGTGTAATATACAAAAATGAACAAAAGATATTTAGAGATAGATTAGTTACAAATGATGATCAACCATTGGTTGAAAAAGATTTTGATCCCCAAGAAGCTAAAAAGATAATGAAAGAGTTTAAATAAGATAGATATGGAGGGGGTTTAACCCCCTCCTAAAATAAAGGTGGTTTATATGGAAGCAAAAACTAGAAGGAGCAAATTAATAGAAAAACTAAAAAATAAGATAAACCCTATCACTGGTTCAAACTTAGCCAATGAGTTCGGTGTAACAAGGCAAGTAATTGTTCAAGATATTGCTTTACTTCGTGCTGAAGGTTATGACATATTAGCAACTTCCCAAGGATATATATTAAAAAACAACATGGGTTTGAAAACTTATTCAAGGACAATTGCATGTAAACATAATAAAGATAATGTTAAAGAAGAGTTAATGATTATTGTGAAACATGGGGCTAAGATCAAAGATGTAAAAGTTGAACATCCTATCTATGGAGAAATTTCAGGGCTTTTAATGCTTCAGAATTCTAAAGAAGTTGAAGATTTTTTAAATAATACTGATAAATTTGAAGCTTCATTACTATCTTCCTTGACAGATGGTATACATCTGCATACAATAGAAGCAATTAATGAAGATGTTTTAGATGAAATCATTAAAGAACTTGATAGGAAAGGGTTTTTATTAAAAGAGGATTAATTTTTTTGTATATAGGTGTATATACACCTGACAAAACACTATATCAAAGGAGTGCTAGTATGGACAAAAATAAGTTAAAAAAGAAGAGAATTTTATGGGTTGTTTGGTTGTTAGCATTAATTATTTCTGCATATTTTGTACCATTTGTTTTACTTCGAAATGTAAATCAAGTTGAAGCCTCATTTCTTTATTGGACACTATTTGCAGTTCTTGCTATTATTTCTACTATTAAAATTACAACATATTGGAGTGATAAATAATGAATCCGACTTATGTATATACTGCAGTAATAATTTATGTATTATTAGGTTTTTTTATTGCATATAAATCCAGACAAGGTATGAAACAAGGGGTAATAGAATACTTCTTGGATAACAGATCCACAGGAGGTATAGTTTCCGCTTTATCCTATAGTGCTACAACTTATAGTGCTTTTATGATGATTGGATTAGCTGGCTTTACTTATTCCGGTGGTGTTGGTGCCTTAGGTTTTGAACTTGTTTATTTAGCTGGTTTATCATTAGTTGCATTTTTTGGACCTAGATTTTGGTTAGTTGGTAAAAAATATGGTTATGTTACTCCTTATGAAATGTTAGGAGATCGATTTCAAAACAAGTGGGTTGCAATTATATCAGCAGGTTCAGCCTGTATATTTTTAATCCCTTATCTATCTGTACAGCTTATGGGTATTGGGTATCTTCTTAATGGTTTATCAGGTGGTCAAATACCTTTTATTGTAGGAGTTTTAATTGCAGCTTTATTAGCAATTTCATGGGCAATAATTGCTGGTATGAGATCAGTAACATGGACAGATTCATTACAGTCTCTTATTATGATTGTTGTAAGTGTACTAATTTTATTTTATGTTGTATATAACCATCTTGGTGGTTTCATGTCATTTTTTAATGAGTTAGAAACAAATCATGCGAACTTTTTGTCAGTACCAGGACCAGGTTTTTTTAATTTCCAAGCATTTTTAGGTCTTACTTTACCCTGGTTCTTCTTTTCAATATCAAACCCACAGGTTAGTCAAAGACTATTTATACCAAAATCTCTCAAAGCTATGAAAACAATGATTAAAGGATTCTTGATATTTGGACTCATATATACTTTAGTATCTGTTCTTTGGGGCTTTTCTGCAAAAATATTATTACCAGGTCTAACACAAGCAGACTTAGCAACTCCTTCATTATTAGGATCTCAATACGTACCAACTACTTTAGGTCTTATTGCCATGATTGGAATTACAGCTGCAGCAATTTCAACTGTAGACTCAATAATGTTAACTCTTTCATCTTTGATAGTAAGGGATTTAATGCAGTCCAGAGATGAGTATTCTGATAAAAAACAACTTAGAATTGGTAAAATAGTAATATTTATTATTGCTTTAATAGGAATCATATTTGCACTACAACAACTTGATTTAATTGCAACTTTATCTGTAGCCTCATCTGTAGGTTTAATGGTAGTGGTTCCGACAATATTTTCTGCTTTCTTTTGGAAAAAGGGAACAGCCTATGGTTCTTTGACTAGTATAATTTTAGGATCAATTACCGCATTATATTTACAGTTTACAAATTTAAAACCGCTTGGACTTTGGCCAGGAGTTTGGACTTTGATAATAAGTGCTTTGACATTTATTATTATAAGTTATATTACTGAACCTCCCAAAGAAAAAGCAGAAGAATTTTTAGGATATTTAGATCAAGAACTCTCCGATAAAAATGTACTCTAAAAAGAGGTAATGCTAATAATTTGTTTAAGTATTATATAAGGCCTCAAAGGAGATGAGTACACATGGATGAGAAGCAGTTGAGTAATAAACTATTAAATAAAAAAGACATTATAGTACGAGAAGTAATGGACTGTATTTTTAATGAAAAATACGACAAAGAAGTAACTGATGAATATAAGATGAAAAGTAAACGAGATTTAGACTTTATTGTTGATTATCTTTCTGAGGCTGCATATTTTAATGATCCAGGAATTTTTAATGAGTTTTCAATTTGGTTAAACAGTTTGTTAAAAAATCTAGGATTAAATGAAAATGTAACAAAGATAACTTATCAATGTATTATAGAAAGATTAAATAATTACTTTAAAGAGGATGAGCATAAGTATTTAAAAAATATTATTGAAAAAGCATTAAAAGTTGTATTGAAGACAGATATTTATGAAGATTCATATATTACTGATGATAATCCTCATAAAAATTATGCAAAAAAATATCTTAATCTATTATTAGATAATAATAAGGTTGAGGCAAATAAAATAATTACTGAAAAAGCTTTAGCTGAGATGGAGATAGATGAGATTTATCTAAACATATTTCAGCCTGTACAAAAAGAAGTGGGAAGGTTATGGCATCTAAATAAAGTTTCTGTTGCGCAAGAGCACTATATTAGTAGTGTTACTCAATTAATAATGTCACAACTTTATTCACACTTTTTAACTGTTGGTGGCAAAAAAGGTAGTGTAGTGACAACAGCTGTCGGTGATGAACTACATGAAATCGGAATTAGAATGGTAGCAGATCTGTTAGAAGTTGACGGATATGATACAATACATCTAGGAGCTAATACTCCTAAAAGTGCAATAGTTGATACTTTAAAGGTAAATAATGCAAAACTTCTTGGTATATCAGTAACTTTACCGATTCATCTAAAAAAATTAGATAAGTTAGTAAATACTATAAGAAATGATCAAAAATTAAGTGATTTAAAAATATTAGTTGGAGGTTATGCCTTTAACAATAATAATCTCTGGGAGAAGTTTAATGTAGATGCATATAGTAATAATGCTAAAGATGCAGTATTAAAAGTAGATAAACTTACTGGAGGAATTAATTAATGGGATTTGTTGTTTTAACATCTCAAAACCTTAAAATTAAAAAGGTGCTGTATAAAGAATCTACTTTAAACTTTGTAAAAGAAGATAGGTTAATAACTTCTTTTGTTGATGAAAGTGATAAAACAAAGCTATTAGATTTTACAAAAAACATTCAGATACAGGAAGGTGAATTTGGATTTGAAGTTCACCTAATTATTAATGATAAAAAAGTATTATATAATTTTTCTGGTATAAGAGTTAGTGATAACTCTTATTTAATTCTAGCAAATAAATTCAAAGAAAATATATTAAACTACTATGATCATTTTATGAAAATGAACAGTGAATATATAAATAAAATAAGAACATTAATAAAACAACAAGTAGTTGCTAAAAATGATGTCGTTTTAAGTGGAGAAAGTGCTGATTTATATAATAGAATAAGTCAAATTAATAATGAACTTACAAATGTACAAAGAGAGTTAACAAAAACCAATAAAGAGCTTGAATGGCAAAAAGAAAGATACTTTGCAACTTTAAAAAGTATTGGTGAAGGTGTTATAGCACTTCAGTGTGACAATGAGATTAGATTCATAAATAAAGCTGCTTATAATATTTTTGAAACTGATAAAAATTTGGAAGGTAAATATTTATCTAAACAAGACATTAAAGTAGTTGATAACAATAACAACAATATATTCAAAAAATTAATAGATAAAATTTGTGAAAGTTCAAACACCATAAAAAAAGAAGATGTAAAATTAATTAGTTTTGGAAAAGAGACTCCTATTGATCTTACTCTTTCACCAATAAAAACAAGAAATGATAAATTACTGGGGATAGTTATGGTTATTTCTGATATAACATTAAAGAAAAAACATGAAGAGAAGTTAAAAAAACTTGCAATTACTGATCGATTAACAAATATTATGAATAGAAGAATGGGGTTAGAGTATTTAAATAAACAAATTGCTAGAGTAAAAAGAGAAAATATACCGCTTACAATTTGTTTTATTGATGTTAATGGACTAAAGAATATCAATGATAAATATGGCCATAATGAAGGAGATAATCTATTAAGGATAGTTGCAAAAATTCTTGCCGGAAATATAAGAGATACTGATGCAGTAGCAAGACTTGGTGGGGATGAGTTTTTATTAATCTTTAGTGATTCAAATAAGGATGAGATTTCTGATGTTTGGAAAAGAATTGAAGAGAAAATTAAAAAATGGAATGATAATTCCAACAAGTCATATGAAATTAGTTTAAGCCATGGTTTTGCTCAAAAAATAAAAGGTGATGGACAAAGTAGTGATGACCTCATTGAAAGAGCAGATAAAGCAATGTATGAAGATAAGGAAAGATATTATAATAACAAATCAGAATCTTCGAGGTGATAAAATGATTAATAAAAAATATTATTTAAGTATATTATTTATTTTGATAATGTTTACTTCAATATTTTCAACAAATATAATTTATGCTAATGACTTAAATATAGCAGTTACAATAGTACCTCAAAGGGAATTTGTAAAAGCTGTAGCTGGTGATGATGTCAATATTACTGTAATGATTCCACCAGGATACAGTCCAGGTAACTATGCCCCTAAACCACAGGAACTTACAAGTCTTACAGATTCAAGCATATATTTTTCAATGGGTGTACCTGCTGATCTCCAAAATATTTTACCAAAAGTAAAACAGTTTAATCCTAATATTAAATTGGTTAAACTTTTTGATAGAGTAAATAATAAATATCCAGATCGTATGTTCACAAATGATAGCCGTGATCCCCATATTTGGTTATCTTTAAAAAGAGTAGAATATATGGTAGAAATTATTAGAGATGAGCTCATTAATTTAAAACCTGAAAACAAGGAAAAATATATTGAAAATAGTAAACAATATATTGAAAAAATAAAAAGCACAAAACAAGAAATTCAAGATATCTTATTAAAAAAACAAGATAATTATCTTTTAGTCTATCATCCATCTTTTGGATATTTAGCTGAGGAATTTGATTTAGAGATGATTTCAATTGAAAAGGAAGGAAAAGACGCTACCCCCAAACAACTACAAG
>JBEPXG010000001.1:0-6764 GCA_041642015.1 Halanaerobiales bacterium | reverse complement strand
TACCATCAAGCAGAAATAGATAGTCGCCAAACTGAATCATTAGCTGAAGAAATTAATGCTGATTTAGTAAAATTAAATCCTTTAGCTGAAAACTATCTAGAAAACATGACAGAGATGGCCAAGAAAATTGCTGGAGATGATTAACAAATGGAAGATCCTGTTATTGAAATAAAAAATCTTTATGTATCTTATAATGAAATACCGGTCTTAGAAAATATTAATATATCTATATATAAAAATCAGTTTTTGGCAATCATAGGGCCTAATGGTGGAGGAAAGACCACTCTATTAAAAGTAATTTTAGGTATTGTAAGTCCTAACAAAGGCCAGATTAAAATAGATGGACACAATATAGATCAAGGTAGAAAATTAGTTGGATATGTGCCACAGATATCTGATTTTAATAAAAGCTTTCCAATTAATGTACAAGATGTAATTTTAATGGGAAGGTTATCAGATCAAAAAGGATTATTTCATAATTATAGTAAAAAAGATTATCTTGCTGCGGAAAATATTATGAAACAACTTGATATATTAAATCTAAAAAACAGACAGATTGGTAAATTATCTGGAGGACAACTACAAAGAGTATTAGTCGGTAGAGCTTTAGCTTCAAATCCAGAAATACTTCTTTTAGATGAACCAACAGCTAGTTTAGATGCTGAGTCACGTAATAATATATATAATATTTTAAAAGAATTAAATGATGAAATGACTATACTTGTTGTTACACATGATTTAACCGCTGTATCTTCATATTTTGATAGTATCGCTTGTTTAAATAAAAACATGCACTACCATGGAGGTAAAAATTTATCAAAAGAAGATGTTAATCAGGTATATGGATGTCCAGTAGATCTTATTGCACATGGAATACCTCATAGAGTATTAGGAGAACATGAAGGTGGTAGTAAAAATGATTGAAGCATTATTTAAATACAACTTTTTACAAAATGCTGTATACAGTGCTTTAATGGCAAGTGTAGTATGTGGAATTATAGGTACAATTATAGTAGAGAAAAAATTAGTTATGATGAGTGGTGGTATCGCTCATACCTCATTTGGGGGAGTTGGATTGGGTTATTATTTAAACATTGAGCCAATTTTTGGAGCAATGTTTTTTGCTCTTTTATCATCTGTTGCAATAGTTACAATTAGAAGAAAAACTGAAGTTGACTCTGATACATTAATTGGTATTATGTGGGCAATGGGGATGTCTTTAGGAATATTATTTATTTCATTTATGAAAGGTTATCCACCTGATATGTCTTCATATCTGTTTGGTGATATTTTAACTGTTACTAATCTAGATATTAAAGTTATGTTAGTATTAGTGATTTTTGTAGTGATTGCGATTACAGCTTTATTTAATCAGTGGAAAGCATATTTGTTTGATGAAGAATTTTCTTATGTTAGGGGACTTAATACAAATTTTTATGAGTACTTTCTTTTTATATTAATAGCTCTTACAGTTATTGTATTAATAAGGGTAACTGGTATAATATTAATTATTGCATTACTTACAGCCCCACCAGCTATGGCGAGGTTGTTTACTTATAATTTTAAAAAGATAATAATCTTAGCTATAATATTTGGAATGATTTTTTCAATATTAGGTTTATGGTTATCATATTTGTTTAACATTCCATCTGGTGCATCAATTATATTATTGATAGGTTCAACATACTTTTTGATGGCTACTATAGTTCAAAAAGTTAAAACTTAGAGTATTTTGTAATAATATCTATTCCGGTATGGATTTATTAATTTCATCTGATTTTGTTAAAGCATATTTGGTTGCAAATGATCCAAATATTTCTGTTAATGCAGCTGTAAATAATAGGATATTAAAAACTAATAAACCTAATTGAGCGTCTTGTGTAAATCTCTGTTGAACTGTGTAGGCTAAGGCAATTGCTACTCCACTTTGTGGTAGTAATCCTAAACCTACATATTTTTTTATGTTTTCAGGAGAGTTAGATAAAACAGCTCCTAAAGTAGTACCACCAATTTTACCAATTACACGTAATATAGTATAAACTCCTGCTAGATAAATAAAATTTAAATTAATAGCTGAAAATCTGATTTCAGTACCTGCTAGGATAAAAAACATAGCATATAGTGGTATAGTTATAGTATCGATATAGTCTGCTATATTTAAGTTCTTTCTGGCAAAATTTCTGTATGAAAAACCTACAGTCATATTAGTAATTAATGGTGATAGATCAAATAGTATTGAAAGAGATAAACCTAAAGTGATTGTTGCAATTAAAGTTAATATCTTTTTAGTTTTATCTTCCATTTTTTCAATTAATTTAACTGATATATAACCGATTAATAAGCCTATTGCAATAGAACCGATAACTTCTATTAATGGGACAAAGATCATATGATTTATATCAAAACCAGTTTGACCAGTATATTGATTGTATGCAATAGGACTTATTATACTAAATAGTATTAGAGCTAAAGCATCATCTAATCCAACAACTGCCATAATCATTGATGTAACAGGTCCCTTTGCATTGTACTCTTTAATTACCATAACGGTTGCTGCTGGTGCTGTAGCGGAAGCTATTGCTCCTAGTATAAGTGCTAGATACATTGGATAGCCAATTAAGATTACTCCAATAAAAACCATAAAAAAAGCACCAAGCCCCTGAATTAAAACAATATATGTAATGCTTTTACCTAATTTTTTAAATAATTTTATCGAGAGTTCACTACCAATTGTAAAGGCAATAAATCCAAGTGCAATTTGTGTTAGATATTCAAAACTATTTATTAAATATGTATACCAAACCTTATGTTCTAAAGACAAAAAAGGTATTAAATCAACTACCTCGACACTAACTAATATTCCTAAAAAGACATATCCAACAACAATTGGTATATTATATTTTTTAGCTATTAAAACGATAAAAAGAGCAGCAATTATAAAGAAACTAACTAAAAATATTTCTTTATTACCAACTTGATGCTCTATAAACCATTCTTCATATTTATACAATTCATTAATCACATCAGCATTCATTTTAAAACCTTCTTTTTAAAAATTATTATCATCATCAGTAGTACAAAGTAAGTAAAATAATAGATCTCCTCTTGATATATATCCTCTTAGATAACCCTCATCGTTTGTAACAAAGATGTATGATTCTTTATTATTTAACATTATATCTGCAATTTTATCCATATTATCTCTTTCAAAAACTGTTTCTGTATTTGTAATCATGTATTCTTCTACTTTTCTATCTTCAATTTCTGCTAAAGTTTCTGCTGCTTGATTTCTATCATATAGTATTCTTTGGCTATTCATAAAACCATACTGTTCAGGAATTATATTTTTCAATATATTTTTACTGTAGATAGTACCAATAAAATGATTTTCCTCATCAACTACAGGTAAGATTGGCATTTCAGTTTTGTGCATATAAATAATAGCATCACTGATTTTATCATCATAAGAAACAGAATTTAAAGATCTCATCATATAATTTTTAACGATTGCCATCTATCTTCCCTCCAGTTCTTCAATTACAATATTATCAATATTTTTTTCTATTTCTTCTCTGTCTTTTAAAAATACTAGTTTGTGTTCAGCAATATCTAAGGCTGCTGCTGCAGCATATCGATTTGCTTCAATAAAATCAAAACCATTTTGATAAATATAATCAAAAAATGCTGCATTATATGCATCACCAGCTCCAAGTAAGTTTCTTATACAGTAATCACGGGGTGATAACATATATATAGAGCCATCTTTATCAAATAATATACGGTTAGTGTGAAAAGGCATTATAACATATTGGGCACCTTTTTCTTGTAATTTTTTACCCATCTTAACGTAATCTTCTTTTTTATCAACTTTTATATCTAATATTTTATGTGTATGTTTAAAATATGGTACTACAAACTTTGGTTTTGCAACTAAAGCCCTGTTTAAAGCTTCACCACTTGCTTTTAGATATACATTTTTATCTAATTCATTACATATTTCTATTAACTCTCTGTAGATATCAAAACTTACATTATCTGGAATTGAACCTGCGATCATGATCAGATCACTTTCTCTAATACTTCTTTTAAATCTTTTTTTAAGTTCTTCTACACTTCTATGACTAACTGAATAAGTATAATCATTATAAAGAGTATTACTTGGGGGATTACTTGCAATTATTTTAATGTTGTTTCTCATTTCATTAGAGGTGTATATAAAATTTGTTGTAATATTAAAGTCTTGAACCATCTTTTCAAAAAACAAACCCTGTTTGCCTCCTACAAAACCAATGTTTTGAACATCTGCATAACCTAGATTTTTTAGATTAATTGCAGCAATTAATCCCTTTCCACCGGGATATACTTTTAGATCTTCCTCATCATAGATGTATTGATCTTTCATTGCTTTATGTTCATCAATGAAATATTCTCTATCGATCGAAGGATTTAAGGTTACAGTTGTTATCAATATAATCACCTCAGTATCTTGTCATTATTATTTAAATTCTATATTTTAGGCAAATATCCTTTATTATATGAATTAAAAGAATTTTCTCATTATATTTCAAAGGATTTAAAGAAATATTCAAGAAGTTATAATTAGATAAGTTTAAAATATTCTAAATTGTATAAAAATTGCGAAAGGATGGTGAATGCTTGCATATTTAACTATTTATGGTATAATTATAAAAATTTTAGAAAGGAGTAGTGAGTATTGAGTATGGATTATAATTTACCTACAGTTACTTGGTTTTGGCTTTTGGTTCCTAACTTATTAATCGTATTGTTATCACTTTTACGACTTATTAAAAGTAAAGGTGGTGACAGTTAATGGATCCTGTATTAATTACATTTACTATTTATATAGGTGGAATGCTTTTAATTGGATATTATTATTACAGACAAAATGAAAACATATCTGATTATTTTTTAGGAGGAAGATCCTTAAATCCATTTGTAACTGCTTTAAGTGCACAAGCAAGTGATATGAGTGGTTGGCTTCTCATGGGTTTTCCAGGAGCAATTTATGCTGGGGGATTTAATGGGATGTGGATTGGCATTGGCCTTGCAATTGGAACATATTTAAACTGGCAGTTTACAGCACAAAGACTTAGAAGATACACAGAAGTTGTTGATTCTATAACCATTGCAGATTTCTTTGAAAACAGATTCAAAGATAAAAGTAGAGCATTGAGAGTAGTAACTGCTTTGGCTATTTTAGTATTTTTTACAATTTATGTTTCTTCTGGATTGGTAGCCGGGGGTCTACTTTTTGAAAATATATTAGGTATTAACTATAGACTAGCTGTCATTTTAGCAGTCATAGTTATTGGTCTTTATACATTTTTAGGAGGTTTTTTAGCAGTAAGCTGGACAGACTTTGTTCAGGGGACATTAATGGTTTTAGCTTTATTAATAGTTCCAATAACAATTATTTATCTTAGAGGTGGATTTGCTGAAGTTTTCAATCAAATTGCGAGTATAAATCCTGACCTTTTAGATGCTTCTAAAACAGTATCATATAGTTTTGCTGATGATATAAAATGGATTACTACTTCTGAAAGTTTAAGTTTCATATCACTAATTTCACTATTAGGATGGGGACTTGGTTATTTCGGAATGCCTCATATTTTGGTAAGGTTTATGGGGATAAAATCCGCAAAACAAATACCTATATCACAGTTTGTTGGTGTAACTTGGGTTGTAGTAAGTCTGATTGGTGCAGTTTTTGTAGGAGCATTAGGTATTATAGCTGCTCCAGAGGCATTACAAAATACTGAAACAGTTTTTTTAGTATTACTGCAAAAACTATTTAACCCTTGGGTTGCAGGAGTATTTTTAGCAGCAGTTTTAGCTGCTATTATGAGTACAATCGATTCACAGCTTTTAGTGTCATCAAGTGCTTTGGCTGAAGATTTTTATAAATCCTTTATAAGACCAGATGCTAGTCAAAAAGAACTATTATGGATTAGTAGAGCTGCTGTGTTATTAATAACATTAATTGCATTATTTTTCGCACTTTCTGGTGTGACAATTCTTGATATTGTATCATATGCTTGGGCAGGTCTTGGAGCATCATTTGGACCAGCAATATTGTTTAGTCTATTTTGGAAAAAAACTACACGAAATGGTGTTTTAGGTGGAATAATAACTGGTGGTTTAGTAGTAATAATTTGGAAAAATTTATTTGCATACACTGGTCTATATGAAATAATCCCAGGATTTTTCCTATCTGCCTTAGTTATATACATCTTAAGTTACTTTGGTAAAGACCCACTTCCAGAAGTAGTTAAAGAGTTTGAAACAGCAATGAAGCCCTTAGAAAATGAATAAATAGTTGAGGGGGAGTTTAATGCGTATCAAAGAACATCCAGTATTAGAATTTAAAAGGGATAAAGAAATTACTTTCACATATAATGGGAAAAAGATTAAAGCATATGAAGGTGAAACAATTGCAGCATCTTTATATGCTGCAGGAATAAGAGTATTAAAAGCAAGCAGTAAGTATGAAAGACCCCGCGGATTATTCTGTGCTATTGGAAATTGTTCTTCCTGTCATATGGTTGTTGATGGGGTTCCAAATGTAAAAACCTGTATAACTAAAGTTGAGCAAGGGATGGTTGTACAAGAAGAGGTAGGAAAAGGTGATATAGTTGATTGAGACAGATATCTTAATTATTGGAGGAGGACCAGCAGGTATGACAGCTGCCTTAAAAGCAGCTGATAATAGTGCCCAAGTAATAATTATAGAAAAATATCATCAA